>JAXDJM010000084.1:0-3177 GCA_034665605.1 Actinomycetota bacterium
TCCTGGATCCTTGAGCGTCCCGTTGATCACGAGCAAGCTGCCGACGGTCAGCACCAAGAGCTGCGCGAAGGTCGTCGCGAAGCTGATCGTTCCTTCGTACAGGTGTCCCGTCAGCATCAGCCGGATCGCGGCGCGCACCGTTGCTAGGAGACGCCCGACGTAGCTCGACATCACGCGCTTCTCCAGACCGAACGCTTTCACCACTGCTTGGGCAGAAAGAGTCTCTTGGAGGATCGCGGCGGTCTGCCCGTCGAGCTCCTGGATCTCGTAGCTCCGTTGTGCGATGCGTTTGCCCAGAACGCGGTTGACGATGATGAAAACCGGGACGATCAAAAGGATCACGAGCCCGACTGTCCAGCTCTTGAGCAATGTCGCGACTGCGGCGATCGTCGACGTGACGAGCATGAAGACGCCGGTGCTAAAGATCTGCTGCAGGCCGGCCTGAAGCTGGTCTAGGTCGCCGGAGAGGCGCACGGCGATATCGCCGACGCGCGCCCGTGCAAAGAAGCTCTGCGGAAGACGCAGGAGATGACCGAACATCCGCTCGCGCAGAGTGACGCCGATCGCGTTGTACAGCTTGCCTTCAACGTACGCGCGACGGATCTCGAGGGCCGAGTCGATCAGGTATGCGAAGAAGAGGATCGAGACGACGAAGAGGATCCGTCCCGTCGTCAGCGTCGGAGCGACGACGCCACAAAGCCCGCCCGGTTTGGGCCCGCCATGGCCGGCGCGTGCCAGTGCGTCCACGATGCATCCACTGGCCAGGGGCACCGCGACGGCGAACAGAGCCGAGACCGTCATGTAGACGAGGGTCTCGAAGTACTCCATCAGGTGCGGGCGCAACAGCGGGGTGAGGAACTTGAAGAACGACATCATCGTCGCGGCCTTCTGCCCGCCCACGCTCTGTTGCCACTGCTCTTCGAGAGCGGCAAGGGGCTGACGGAACACCTCGAGCGAGGCCTGGTCGCGGCTGTCGGGCGTGTACGCCTCGAAGAACTTCTTTAGGGCACCGGGATCTGATGTCGAGATGAGCCACGCGAGGAACGATGCGGACACCGCGGCCGGGACCTCGTCTTCTTCCTGTCCGTCGTCGGGGCCCATGCCCGGCGGCATGCCCGGTCCACCCGGTTCCATCCCGGCCGGCATCTCCATCCCGGGGGGCATGTCCATCCCGCCCGGCTCCGGCCCGACACCTTGCTGATCTCCGCCCGGCCCCGGCCCGTCCATCAGCGGCATGTCCTGGCCCGGTGGAGCTTCCATCACCATGTCGCCGTCGCCGCTCCCTCCGCCGACGATCGACACCGTGCGGCCGGCGGCGACCTCCTGGCGAAGCCATTCGTTGGCTTCTTCGATGCTCGTTCCCACTTCAGCGCGCGCCGCGGCGAGCGCGCCGAGCCCCTCGATGAGAACCCCGGCCATCGCCGCGCGATACCCGAACCACTGCCTGACGAGGAACTCCGCGATCGCAGGGCCGATAGCGCCGGGCGATTCTTCTGCTTGCATGAAATGGAGGACGCCCTTGTCCCCAACCTCCATCTGTTCACCGCCCGCCATCTCCGGCTCGTCGAACGGGGGACCGTCCATGTCTCCGGTCAGGGCCGCGGGCACGTCGGGCAAGGGATCGAGCAGATAGATCTCGACGTTCTCGGCTACTTGCTCTTTGGAAGCTTCGAGAAGCTTCTGCAGCTCACCAACGATGTCGTCGGCGGGGCGGAGGTAGCGCGACGCGCTCTGGGCGGCGATAGAGCCGCGCGCGGCCCTGATCGTGACCCTCTTCCCGCGCTGCTCGTCCCACTCGACGGACGTTGGTCCTGCCGGTCCGGTGGCTGTGTCCATGACCCCCTCGCTGATCGTTAACTACCGCTGGCTATGAAGGTATCCCGCCCGTCTAATGGCTCGTTAGTGCAGTGCCTAGGTCATGCAAGCTCGTCCATCCCGAGCCACCTTGCGCCAGACAACGGGCGATAACTCCGGCAAGTCGTGGTGAAAGCGCGACACCGCGGGACGCGGCCCCCTCGACGATCGCCGTTTGCGTGACCTTGCTCGGACCGGGGTCGGCGTCGGTGGCGGCGAACAGCAACAAGGCACCGATCCCGTAGATGTCGTCGGACGCGGCGGCCGGGCCCCCGTTCTGCTGGTTGGAAGAGACGTAACCGATCGTCCCCGCCCCGAAAGAGCCCGATCTCGTCCCGATGCGCTGGGTTAGCTCTAGATCGATCAAGATGAGCCGTTCTCCGGCGATCACGTTGATCGGGTTGAGGTCCCGATGCACGAAGCCCCGGTCGTGAAGAGACGTCAACGCAGACACCAGATCGCGGCCCCACGCAGCGATCTGAGCTTCGTCGGGAGGCGTTCCGTCCGAATGGAGGGCGCGCACCCGTTCTGCGAACGTGGGTCCTTCGACGTGATCCATCACCACGAAGAGGTCGTCTTGTTCGGAAACGACGTCCATGACATTAGGGAAGTGAGGATCGTCGGCGAGCATCACGAGCAGTTCCGCCTCGTGTTTCAGACGGTCGCGTGCGTCCTTCCCATCCGGAGTGACGATCGCGTCGCGCCACGCGCGTTTGATCACGCAGCTGCGAGCCTCGACGGCGTCCACCGCCAGATGAACCGCCCCCCTGACCGAGCGATGCAGGTCGGCGGTTACCAGGTATCGGTCGGCGATCAGCCTCCTCTGTGGTTCGTCCACCAATCCCGACGCGATGAATGGATCGGGCGGAACGTCCGAGGCACGTGCAGCCGGGTCTTCTACGTAGTCCCCGTACCGGTAGTGCACCAAGCTCGACGGCGACAACGAACGCTCGTTAAGGACGCGCGGCCCCCGTAACCCACGCGTTGCTTCGTCGAGTCGACGCGCAAGGTCGACCGACGCGTCTGCATCGAATGGGTAAGCGGTAAGGAACTTGCCCGCCTGGCCGAGCCCCCCGGCGCCCTCGTTGAGCTCGATCAACCGCTCGATCGTGGCGGGGACCTTGAACGGCGTTTGCAAGTCGACCAGAACCGGTACGCATGCATCGAGCACGTCGCGCGCGCTCCACGGGGTCGCGCTCACGTGGAGCTTCCATCCGCGTTGGGGGATGGTGCGTGCAGGGAAGTCGACGTGGATCCAGATCTGATTGGGATCTTCGACCAGCTGCGCCGCCGAGGAAGGTGTCTGCTCGAGCAAGGTTTCGA
>JAXDJM010000085.1:0-3177 GCA_034665605.1 Actinomycetota bacterium
GCACGCCCTCGAATTGCAAGAGTGCGTTGGCATTCTTCGGCAGCGTGCCTCGAGCTTCGATGCACCGTTCGATGCATCTGACGAACGCAGTGTCCGCTATGTCGCTCGCAGCCCACTCCTCGATCCCCTCCAGAACATCGAGGTTTGTAAGTGCCTCGCTTCCACCGCGCCTGAATGCAACTACGTCACGGAAGAAGCTGCCCAGGGTTTGAAGGCATTCGCCTTCGACCTCCTCTTCGAGTCGCCGAAGCTCGCGCCGTTGACGTGTTGCCAGAGAGTTACGAGCCGTTGCGGTACCTCGGCCTTCGCCCATCGCATCCGCGAGCTCGATCACTTCTTTCTTATGGATCTCTTGATGACCGGCGACGGTCTCTTTTACTTCGGCCAAGATCTCCGCTGCGATGTCCAAGGCGTCCTGGGGACTTTGTAGGCGCTGGGGGATGGACAACCAGACCGCTCGTCGCGCCGCGGCAGCAGGATCTATTGCCAGTCCACGCGCTCTGTCGATGTCGCCGTCGGCGATCCTCGCAGCGACGAGAGCGCGGTCTTCGTCTGCACCTTCGCGTTGAAGGAGCTCGACGGTGCGCGCTTCCGAAACGGGCTCCAGACGAAAGAGCCGGCACCGAGAACGGATCGTCTCGAGGATCTCATCTTCCTCGTCGGAGATCAGGATGAATACCGTGTCGGGCTGGGGCTCCTCGAGCGTCTTCAAGAGCGCGCTTTGCGCGGCCGGATTCATCCGTTCTGCCTCTTCGATAACGAACACCTTGTGACGCCCCTCGAAGGGAGATCGCGAGGCCTCGATGAGGACCGTGTCGCGGATAACGTCCACCGGGATCAGCGGGCCTTCGGGGGCGATGTGATGAACGTCGGGGTGCCGGTGACGAATGATCCGATCGCAGGTGCTGCAGGTTCCACAGCCGATCCCCGGCGTCACCGAGCAATTGAGAGCCGCCGCCATCGCGGTCGCTGCCGGCCGCTTTCCCGACCCAGGGGGGCCTAGCAACAACCACGCGTGAGGGGTGTGAAGTGCCGACATCTGCTTGCGTAGCGCACGAACCGATCGAGAATCGTCGAGCCTGTCCCACACAGTTGAAGGAGACCCCGCGTCACTCATCGGGGCACCGGAGGTGCAAGGGGTCGCGTTGCCTGGCCGATCGTGACCTTCTCATCCTTCGTGCGCTCTTCGAATGCTCTAACCACGTCTGCGTGCACCTGTCCCGCGGTCCCGGACGCATCGAGCACCACGAACCGGTGAGGGAATCGCTTTGCGATCTCTTCGTATGCGTCTTCGACCCTCATGTGGAAGTCATCGGCTTCACCCTCTATGCGATCTCGTTCGTGACCAACGCGGTCCATACGTGTCGCCGGGTCGAGCTTCATGAAGAAAACTATGTCGGGAACAAGCCCCTCGGTGGCCCAGTCGCTGATCTCGAAGATGTCTTCCAGCCCGAGTCCCCGCGCGAGCCCTTGGTACGCGAGCGATGAATCTACGAATCGATCGGAGACCACGATCTTGCCGGCCTCGAGAGCAGGTTTGATGATCTGAGCCACGTGCTGAGCGCGGTCCGCGGCATAGAGCAGCGCCTCGGTACGCGAATCCATCTCCGTCAATCCTGGGTCGAGCAGCAGCGACCGGATGCGCTCGCCGATCACGGTGCCTCCCGGCTCGCGAGTCGTGATCACTTCATCTCCACGCGCGGAGAGGTAGCGCGCGAAGGCGGCCATCTGCGTCGACTTCCCGGCCCCCTCGCCACCTTCGAACACGACGAAGAAACCTTGCGACGTCGCTCTGGCAACCGGTCGAGGGCCGGGAGCCGCCGAGATGGCACGCATGGACAACACTCCTCCTGCAGCAGCAACTGCGCCGGCCAGCCACAACGTGATGCGACTTCCCGGCAACAGGATCGTGGCAAATGCTAGATGCAGCGTGTGATCACCGATCGCCCCCGCAAGCAACGGGAAGATCCCGAGCCCCGCAAGCGTCCCGATCCTGATGACCGTATAGGCCGCGCTGAAAGTACGGCCACGGATCTCATCGGAAACACTTTCCTGGATGAGTGAATAGCCCATCGAGTAGGCGCTTCCACCGAAGAACCCGAGGGCACTTGCGATCGGGATCGCCGCGTCGAGGTTCCCGACGCTCGCGAGTGCGACAAGGCCCGCTCCGAGCAACAGAAGAGAAGACGAGAACAGGACGTCCTTTCGCACTCTCTTGGCAAGTGCTCCCGATGCGAGCAAACCGATGATCATCCCGGTCGCGAGAAATCCGACGAGGAACGCGAAGCCGCGGCTCCCGCCACCCAAGACCACATCGACGAACGCGATGCCCAACGAGAACACCGCGCCGGCAGCGGTGAAAGTGAGTCCGATACCGATGAGCCATGGACGAACCTGGCCGTGGTCGCGGATGAACCTGAGTCCCTCGAACAGGTCTTCCTTCGCCTGAGCGAAGTCCAAGCGACCACGGCGTCGAGATGACGGGATCGTCAAACTCGAGATCATCAATGCAGAGAACCCGAACGTAAGCGCGTCGACCCACAACGACAGCGCAACCTGGCTGTTCTGGAGACCCGACAGCACCGACACGTGATCGGCAAGAACGCCGTTCAGGGTCGCCATTCCCGCAAAGATCACGGATGCCAGAGGCCACGGCCCATAGGCCGCGATCAAAGACAGTGAGTTCGCGTGCGTGAGCTCCTCCGCCGAAACGAAATTGGGCAGCGACGCGTCCTTGGCCGGGCCCCACATGAGGGTGAGGCACTCGAGCACCATCGACGCGATCAACAGATAGATGAGATTGGGAACGAAAGGCAACGAGAACACGATGAGCCCGCGAGACAGATCTGCTATGACCATCGTTCTCTTGCGATCCCACCGGTCCGCGAGCACACCGGCGATGGGTCCGGCCACAAACCCGGGCAAGACTCGAGCCGTCATCACGATCCCGACCGCAGCCGGCCCTCCCAATGCCTGGGCGAAGACCGCGATCGCGATAACACCGGTCCAGTCGCCGAGACTGGAGACGAATTGAGCGGCGAAGAAACGACGGAAGTTCGCGTTGGACTTGATCAGCGACCAGAACGACACTTCGTCGCTGCCTTGGAGCAGGCGGAGGTCTGGGCCGTGGGTTGGCTGTTGGATCGCTCGCTCCTGATCGGTGGTTCCGTCAAACGC
>JAXDJM010000086.1:0-4564 GCA_034665605.1 Actinomycetota bacterium
GTCCAGTTATCCTGTGCCGTCCCTTGGCGGGATGCCCGAGTGGCCAAAGGGAGCGGCCTGTAAAGTCGCCGGCGTACGCCTACCCAGGTTCGAATCCTGGTCCCGCCACGTTCCAGCCTCATTTCTATGACGAAACCATCCAGCGGCACGCTGTGGTCGATCGCAGGTGGGGCCGTCTTGCTCCTGGCGTACGTCGTGGCGCAATCGCGGCCCTCCGACGGCACCTCGCGATCGGTTCAACCGTACCGATCCCCACATACGGTCGTCACGTCGCTGCCTTCCATATCCCCCGTGTCGATTCGGGGATGTCCCCGGTCGACCGATCAGTCGTTGCCCGCCGATTCCGGATGCACATCGACGGAGATGGCGGACCTGGACGGAGACGGGTTTGCTGATCGCGCGACGATGTTCGCGGCCCTCAACGGGAGAGGTCATCCGCTCTCGTGGCATCTTCTTGTCGATAGAGCGCGCGGCGCGGCCGTCATCCGCACGATCCATCCGACCAATCGCAAGGACCGCCCGGGTTTGATCGGAGCGACCGACGTGAACGGTGATGGTGTGCCGGAGCTCTTTGTGAGACTGGGAGTCACCCTCTATCACTCCGGCGGTACAACGAACGTCGGCATCTTCACGATGCTGCACAAGGCTATGACGGCGGTGAAACTGCCTGGTGGCGTACCCCTGGTGACGAGTGTCGGCGGGTTGTCGATGTTCGGCCAAGGTATCGGTTGCGTAGGCCCGGCCGGCCCGCACGAGAGACTCGCATTACTTCGCATCGATAACGTTGCGAGCAAGCGTCCGCAGTGGAGCGCTCATTACTTCCGCGTTTCGGGTGCTCAGATGCGACCGGTTGGGTCGCGCTCGGGATCGTTCAAACGCCATGGGTACCTGGATCCCCGCATCAACAGGTTCTACGACATCCGATGTGGTTCGTTGATGGTCGGTTTCAGGTGACCAACTAGGTCGACGAGCTGCGGCAGTGTCTCGCCGAGAGGGCCGCGCACGATCGCGTGTGCACGCTCGTCGTATGGCGTCGGCGCGTCGTTCAAGATTACGAGGTGGGCGCCTGCCTCCAAGGCGACCTGTGGAAGTTGAGCGACCGGGAACACCGTCAGCGAAGTCCCGGCCGCGAGGAAGACATCGCACGCGACCGCCGCGCGACGCGCGCGTTCGAGGTCCTCTGCAACGAGGTTCTGCCCGAAGGAGATCGTCGACGATTTCAGGATCCCCCCGCACGACCGACACGGTGGATCGGATTCACCTGCGCGAACTCGGTCCAGGGCGTTTTCCATCGGAGCCCGATCGCCGCATCCCATGCACACGACCTCTCGCATTGACCCGTGGATCTCGACGACGATGTTTTCAGATGTCCCCGCCTTCTGATGCAACCCGTCGATGTTCTGAGTGATCAGACATTGGACGCGGCCCTTGGCCTCCAGCGCTGCAAGGGCCAGGTGGCCACGACCCGGCTCGGCGTGCCGTGCCGGATGCGTGAGGCGCGTCTGCCACGCCCGCTTGCGGATCTGTGGGTCGCTCAGGTAATAGGCGAGGTGGGAGAGCTTCTCGGCCTCCGGATCCTTGGTCCAGATTCCTTCGGGACCGCGGAAGTCGGGGATCCCGCACTCTGTCGAGATACCCGCGCCGGTCAGCACGGTCACGAAGCGCGCCGAATCGACCCAATTGCCGATCTGTCCAATCTCGTTCGTCGCCATCTATTCAGCTATACCGCATGAACCCGTTCGCCACGAATATGGATTATCGAAGTGTCGAGCTCCACGCCTGTGCTGTGCCGAACTCGATCGCGTCCACCCCCAGCCATTCGCTCATCGTGTCGATCGCCTCTCGGACGGCCCGCGCTGTTCCTCTGTCGCGTGGGGCGGTTGGTTCCGCATAGACGTTCGAGACGACGTACACGTTTCGCGTCTTGTCCACGCGCGAGTCGACGCGGCCGATCAACCGGTCACCGTGCAGGATCGGCATCACGTAATAGCCGTAGCGTCGATCCGCAGGCGGCACGTAAATCTCGATCCGGTACTCGAATCCGAACAACTGTTGTGTCCGGTCCCGGTCGCAGATCAGATTGTCGAAAGGAGATAGGAGCGTCGTGCGGCCCTCGTCTTCTTGTTTGCCGAGTTCTTGGATCAAGGGCACGTCGGCCGCCAGAGCGAACCACCTCCCCGGCAGCACCCCGTCGTCATCTACCTCGACCGGCACGATCTCGCCTTTGCTTAGGAGCTCGCCGAGCACCTCTTGGAGGTCTGGGTAGATGCCGCGGGTGAAGTGCAACGAGATCTGTTTACGAGTTGCGACGCCGAGCGCTCCGAGTGACAGCAGGACGGAGCGACGGACCACCTCGCGCTCCGCGAGCCGGTCGCGCGGCATCCACTCCGGAAAGTAGTCGTCGGCGAGTCCCCAGATCCGCTCGAGACCGTTGCGTCCCACGATCATGATCTTGCCCGTGACCCACAGGCACTCGATCATCTCTCCGACGCTCTGTCCCTCGGTCAAGCCGGATGATCGCCATGGATCACTCTTTGCTCCTTCGAAGTCGCGTCCGCGCAGCGGTCCCTCGCGTCTGAGTCGCGTCAGGATGCGCCGCTGCAGTGCGGCGTTGTCCTTCATGAATCGCCTCGTCTGGTCCGCCCTGGCGCCCTTTCGTCGCGGCCACGTGCGCATCAGCAGGTTGTGGATCGGATAGTCCTCTGTGAGGACGAGGGACGAGGCGTGCGCCCAGTAGTGGAAGAGCTCCTTACGTTTGTAAGTCGCGTCCGCCAGCATCTGCTTGCGATAGCCGGGGCCCAACCGGCTGAACAGTACGAGCTGTTGTGTTGGAGCGATCGCCGAGATCGGATCGACCTGGATGCAGCGGATGCTTCGAACCACGTCTAGCAAACCTCGCGGCGTGGGTCTCGGAGCCGTGCTCGACAGTCTTTGCTTGGCGACTGCCACCCGGCGCGCTGTGGCGATGCTGATCTTCAGAGGTTCGCGCACCGGGCGATGCTACGAAAGCTTGACTAGCGGGCGATCCCCTCAAATGGTCGGGCCGTCGCGTAAGTCTCACCGAGTTCCTGAAGGCAGACGCCATCGAGAGCGCGCCTACGGACGCGCGTGACGACGGTTATGAAGCTTTCCGGATAAGCCTTTTCGGCTCGCCATCCCCGCTGGGTCTCAACGACGCGGCCCCACAGCTTGACCGTCCCGACGACGACTGCTCTCTCCCAGGGCATCGCCTTGGCCCACTTGAGGGCGGGCTCGAGAGAGGCATACGCGTGGATCCCGCAGCCGTGCTGCAGCGAGGGGGTCTGACCGCGACAAGGCGTCAACGCCAGGCAGGCCGCTGCGAATGGCTCGAATGGCTGCCACACGGGGCGGGCGGACATAAAGCCCGACGATGTGCTGTGCAATAGGCGGGTTTCGTCTACCCCCCACACGCGATAGCCGACGATCGGGGTGGGTGAGTCGGGGATCAGGGGTTCTTCCACCGGCCCTACGCGACCCGTGAGGCCAGAGCCGACACCGGCTCGGGCTCACGTTCGGGTTCGGCGGGGGCCGGGGCCTCGAGGGGGACCGGGTTTTCTGCGGGTTCGACCACGACGACCCGCTCCGGCTTTCCGATGTCCATGCACAAATGGTCGACTGAAGGTCTCCCAGGGCCAATAGCTCTTTCGGGTGGTTCTCCTCGTTTGCCGTGAGAGAGGCTCGGGTAACCTCATCCCACTAAGCAATCCAAGTAGCGGCGGAGGGCAAATCATGGAGATCGTGGGTTTGATCGCGCGCATCACGTTTTCGGGCATGTTCGTCATGTCCGGTATCAACCACATAACCAAGCGTAAGTACATGGCGGAGTACGCGAGCCAGATGGGAGTACCTGCCGCCAACCTGCTCGTCCCACTTTCGGGTCTGCAGCTGTTGGCCGGAGCCGCCATGGTCACGTTCGGTATCGCAGGCGACCTCGGAGCTGCGTTGATCGCGGCGTTCCTGATCCCAACCGCGCTATTGATGCATCCGTACTGGAAGGTCGACGACCCTCAACAGCGCCAACAACAGCAGATTCATTTCATGAAGAACTTCACGATGGCCGGCGGCGCATTGGCTTTGGTCGCGCTGTTCATGTGTCAGGGCGGCGCGCTGTCGATAACGGGAGCCCTCTTCAGGTAGGCGCGGTTCACTCAGGAGTTAGGACCACCGCGCCGCGCTCCCGGATTTCCTGGAGCGCGGTGGAGATCACTACCAGACAACCGACCAGGCCGACCCAAAACGCGAAGACCTCTTGAACCTGCACTAGGGCTGCAATAAAGAAGAAGAGCTCGACCGTCGCAGCGGCGGCGATAGCACCTAGCGCTACCGCGCGCCACTTCGTATCCAAAGGAACGAGCATCAGAACGGCCAGGAGTATCAACACAGCTGCGGGACGAAGGGCTTGAGCCACCACGTCCGGCAACGTGAGTTCTCCGAAATAAGACCTCGAGACGAGGATCGAATCGTAGGGACCCCACCCATTCAAGGGGAAGAGGTCGGCGACAAGTATCAAAGCAAGACCGGCGATGCCCGCGGATGTCGCCAG
>JAXDJM010000087.1:0-3664 GCA_034665605.1 Actinomycetota bacterium
GTACCTACCTATTCGTTCTTCAAGAAAGACGGGATGTCGAGGTCGTCCTCCGCATTGAAGATCAGGCGGTCCGACGCGTCGCCGAGGAACGCCGGCTCGTTGTCGTCGACGTCCGGGATCGAGAAGATGTTCTCGTCGGGACGCACGATCTCCTCGGCCTCCAGCTGGCCCCATCGATCGAACCCGGCCGCGATAACCGTGACGCGCACTTCATCGCCAAGGGTGTCGTCGACCACGGCTCCGAAGATGATGTTTGCGTCGGGGTGGGCCGCTTTCGCGATGATCTGCGCGGCCTCGTTGACCTCGAACAGGCCTAGGTCCGAACCACCGGCGATATTCAACAGCACGCCGCGTGCACCATCGATAGACGCTTCGAGCAACGGCGATGAGATCGCCGCGCGTGCAGCCTCTTCCGCACGGCCCTCGCCGCGCGCCTGGCCGATCCCCATCAAGGACGATCCAGCATCGGTCATGACTGCCTTCACGTCGGCGAAGTCAAGGTTGATGAGCCCCGGCGTGGTGATCAGATCGGTGATGCCTTGCACGCCCTGCAACAGGACCTCATCGGCCATGCGGAACGCTTCGAGGACGGACGTGGTCGCGTCACCTACATCGAGCAACCGGTCGTTGGGGATCACGATGAGCGTGTCGACTTTGTCCTTGAGGTTGCCGATCCCGACCTCGGCCTTCGTGGCGCGCTGACGGCCCTCGAACGCGAACGGACGCGTTACAACACCGATCGTCAATGCACCGATCGACTTAGCTATCTCTGCCACGATCGGGGCACCTCCGGTGCCGGTTCCGCCACCCTTGCCGGCCGTGATGAACACCATGTCCGCGCCCTTGAGAACCTCTTCGATCTCGTCGCGATGGTCTTCCGCTGCCTGACGTCCGACCTCGGGATTCGCACCCGCACCAAGACCACGAGTTAGCTCGCGCCCGATGTCGAGCTTGACGTCCGCATCGGACATCAGCAGTGCTTGAGCGTCGGTGTTGATCGCTATGAACTCGACCCCTTTCAACCCGACCTCGATCATGCGATTAACCGCGTTTACGCCTCCGCCACCGATCCCAACAACCTTGATCACGGCGAGGTAGTTCTGGGGTGTCGTCGCCATCCGATCTCCTCTCAACGCTCGACTCTTCCCTCACGGTTGCTGGGCCGCTTACTCGGCCCATGCATCTGTGCAGGTAGGAGCCATTCCCGTCTCGACTCAGCCTCAACTTGAGGCTTATAGTTATGTCAACCTGTAGTAACGGTTCAGGAATATACCAGCGCGCCCATCGCCGTCAAGCGGGTTATTCGGCGCGCGTTAGCGCGATGGAGTCGGGTGTGGCGTCGAGTTCGGGGTGGGTGGCGGTGCTGAAGGCGATGCAACGAAGCTCGGTGATGCGGCCGCGGTCACTGCGGGAGCAACGGCAGGATCGTCCGGGACGCGCACGTCGATGTAGGCGACGTCGATCTGTTGGGAGTGCACGCGGGCGAGGAGCGCGGTCAGCACGACGGCCTTGTCGTGGGCCTGGCTCGAAGAGCCCCACCGGACCACCGTCCCATCGGTCAACGACAGCGTGATGCGCGTCGCCGAGGGGGCAATGATCGCTTTGACCTTGGACCTGATGGCCGCCGGAAGATGCCGCCACGTCGTCAACGCGGCCACCACCTCGGGGGTACCAAGCCGCGCTCCGGGGTGAACGTTGTCGATCTCCACGCCCCCAAGGATCGCGAGACTGGTCTTGTTTGTTGCCGGCGCGAGCACGTCGCCGTGCGCGTCGATGAGCCATCGCGCCGCGCCGAGCGAAAGCTCGAGAGCAGGGTGTCGCTCGTCGACCCGAACGCGCACGGTTCCAGGAAGGATCCGATCCACCTGCGCCGACGCAACCCACGGAAGTGTCTCAACGGAACGCGCGACATCCGATGTCGACAACAGCAGAAGGTTCCGGCCTGCCGAGATGTGGGCGACACGCGCTACTTCTGTGGGCGTCACGTGATGGGCTCCGACAACGCGCACGTTTCGCACCACCAACAAGGGCGACCAGAACGCGAGCCACGCGGCGAACGCCACACCCCCTATGAGGGCGGCGATCACGAACAGACGGCGCCTCTTGGAGCGGACGACCGCTTGCCGCCGCCGCGAGAAGCGTGGGTCGGTGTTCACCCGGGAGGTCACGACGATCGGTCGAATCCGCCGGCGAAGTGGATCTCCGGCGTGAGATCGATGCCCGATGCCTCGTGGACCCTCTCCCGCACCGCGCGGACGAGGTCGAAGACGTCCTGCGCAGTGGCATCCGGCCCGGCGATGAAGAAATTGGCGTGGAGCTGGGATACCGACGCTCCACCTACGGAGAATCCCTTCAAACCCGCCGCCTCGACGAGCCTGCCGGCCGAGTCACCGGGTGGGTTCTTGAACACGCTTCCCGCGTTCTGTACCGCAGGAGGTTGCGTCGCGGCCCGATGCTTCCGGTAGGCATCCATCCGATCCCGGATAGCGCGCTCGTCCTCCCGCTGGAGCCCGAACGCTGCCTCGATCACGATGTCGTTCGGTCCGACACCGGACGTGCGGTAATCGAAACCAAGATCGGCTACTGCCTCCACCCGGGCGTGGCCCGTCGCGAGGTCGAACAACCGGGCTTCGGTGAGGCAGTCTGCCGTTGCCCCACCGTGAGCGCCGGCATTCATCCGAACCGCTCCCCCGATCGACCCCGGGATCGCAACGAAGAACTCGAGGCCGGAAAGACCGCGTCTGGCGGCCCAGTTGGCGACGACGGGCAGCGAGGTCGAGGCCCCCGCACTGATCGCCCCGCTTCGCTCTCCCGGACGGACCCACGAGAACGCTGCACCCATCCGCACGACGAGCCCGAGCCAGCCGGCATCCGACACGACGACGTTCGACCCACGCCCGAGCATCAAGATGTCGACCGGGTCGCGCGCTAAAGCTGTAGCCACGACCCCCAAGTCATCTTCGTCGACGGGTTCGACGTACAGCGCGGCGGCACCCCCAAGACGGTATGTCGTTAGCGGCGCCAGAGGTAGGTCGCGCTCGACGCGCCCGCGCATGTGGGAAGAGAGCTCGCTCCACAAGCGGTCGTTCGTCACCGAGCCAACTCCAATCGGGCCAGAAGCTCATCGCCGACGGCGGTGATGTCGCCGGCTCCCAACGTGAGAACCGCATCGCCCGATCGCGTGCTTGCCGCGAGATAGTCGACAAGCTCGCCCCGGTGAGGCAGATACGCAACCGCGCGGCCGGGGAGATGAGCGCAGATCGCGTCCGCAACGAGCTTTCCGCTGACTCCGGGCTGCGGTTCCTCGCCCGCGCCGTACACGTCGGTGATCACGACCTTGTCCGCATCGTCGAACGATGCGCCGAACGATCCGGCGAGGGCCCTCGTGCGCGAGTAGCGGTGAGGTTGGAAGACGGCAACGACGCGCCGGTAGCGGCCCGGTCGCGTTGCCGCCAGTGTCGCCTTTACCTCAGTTGGGTGATGCGCGTAATCGTCGATGACGGTGACGTCGTCGACTTGCCCCTTGATCTGGAAGCGCCGCTCGACCCCCCGGTATGCGCCGAGCCCACCCGCTATCTCCTCGATCGAGAGCCCTGCGGCGATGCACGCCCCGGCTGCAGAAACGGCATTGGCGACGTTGTGGTCCCCGGGCACGTGAAGCTCG
>JAXDJM010000088.1:0-7386 GCA_034665605.1 Actinomycetota bacterium
TCTGCCGGCCCTAGGCATCGTCTCGACGATCATCCCGGTCTTTTCGAGACGTCCGATCGTTGCCTATCCGTACGTCGCGCTCGCGACCATCATCACCGCCATCATCGGTTTCGGAGTTTGGGTGCACCACATGTTCGCGACAGGTCTACCGAATCTGTCGATGACGTTCTTCTCGGCGGCGAGCTTGCTCATCACGATCCCAGCCGGCGTTCAGATATTCGCGTGGCTGACGACGATGGTGAAAGGCAAAGTCCAGCTAAAAACGCCCATGCTCTTCATGATCGGGTTCATCGTCGTGTTCGTTCTCGGTGGGCTTACCGGTGTCATGTTCGCGGCGATCCCGTTCGACCAACAGATCACCGACTCGTATTTCGTGGTCGCGCACTTCCATTACGTGCTGTTCGGGGGGGCCGTGTTCCCGATCTTCGGCGCGATGTATTTCTGGCTGCCCAAGATGACGGGAAAGATGCTCAGCGAACGACTTGGTAAGTGGTCGTTCTGGCTCATCTTCGTCGGGTTCAACGTCACGTTCTTCCCGATGCACATCATGGGACTTCTCGGCATGCCCCGTCGCATCTACACGTATCAGCCGAACCTCGGATGGGACATACCGAACCTGATCTCGTCGATCGGCGCGTACGTCCTTGCCGCCGGCGTCATCGTGTTCTTGATCGACTTCTATCTGAGCGTCAAGCGAGGGGCGCCTGCGGGACCCGATCCGTGGGGGGCCGAATCGTTGGAGTGGGCGATCGAGTCTCCCCCTCCCGCCTACAACTTCGCATCGATCCCGGTGGTTTCCAGCAGGCAACCCCTGTGGGATAACCCGAACTTGCCCACCGAGATAGCGGCAGGGCGCGCCGGCCCGCTGCTCGCCGACGGACACCAGACCGTCGGAACGTCGATGCTGGACGCGGACGAGGAAGACGTCCTTGCGATGCCGGGTGAGTCGCCGTGGCCGCTGGCAACTGCCGTCGGCATGTTGGTCCTGTTCTTCGGGATGCTCGTTTCTCACTACTCGATAGCGATCGCCGGCGGAGTGATGACTGCAGGCGGCATCGCGGCATGGTTGTGGCCGACCGCAGATACCGAGACGGAAGCTCACTGATGGCCACTGCGAGCGCGACGCTCTCTAAGGAGAAAGGCCGCCCCACCGGATGGTGGGGAATGATGCTGTTCATCGCGACCGAAGCGACCCTGTTCGGCGTGCTGTTCGCCTCGTACTTCTACATCCGATTCAAAGGCACCCCCGTGTGGCCGCCCGACGGTATCCATGCGCCGGATCTGGTTCTGCCACTGGTGATGACGGGGATCCTTCTGTCGAGCAGCTTGCCGATGGTTCTCGCCGAGCGCGCGCTCAAGCGCGACAACATGACGTGGGTCAAGATCGGTCTAGCAGTGACGTTCGTTCTCGGAGCGACATTCCTCGTTATGCAACTGAGCATCGAGTACCCCGAAAAACTCAAAGAGTTCACTCCGCAAACGGATGCATACGGTTCGTTCTTCTACACGATCACGGGGTTCCACGGGGCTCACGTCGCGGTCGGGCTGGCGATGAACCTGTGGACGCAAGTGAAGGTGTGGCGCGGACGCATCGACAGCTCACATGCCCTCACTTTGGAGAACAGCGCGGTCTACTGGCACTTCGTCGATGTGGTGTGGATCTTCGTCCTGTCGGCCCTCTATCTCGCGCCCCACTTCTGATGGATCGAACAACGGCCATGCCGCGACGCGCCACGCGCGGCAAACTCCTGTGGGGCGGCGTGCTCGGCGGAGGTCTCGCGTGGGCCGGTCAGCTGGTCGTCGGCTACGGCATCGAGGAGATCGCGTGCTCGTCGGGCTCGGCGGGGTCCGACATCTTCGGCATATCCGTCCCCACTCTGATCTACGTCCTGTCCGCGGCTGCGGCCGCTGCGACGATCGCGGCGATGGCCGTCTGCATGCTGGCGATCCGAGCCGCGCGCGGGTCTAGCAACTACCGCGACGAGCGGATCGTGTTCATGGGCGTCACCGGGCTTGCGGCCAACTTGCTGTTCCTTGCGATCATCGGATTCGTCGCCATCGCTCCGGTTTACTTAGGGTCATGTCGGTAGCCTCCGACCTCGTGGCGCCTGGCCACGTGTGGACCGCGTGGAGCTTCGACCCACCCGTGATCGCGGGCCTCGTCGTCTTGTCGGCCCTGTACGCACGCGGTGTAGCCCGTATGTGGAAACGGGCCGGTGTCGGGCGCGGCGTGTCGATCGGACAAGCGAGCTGTTTCGCCGGCGGCGTCCTCGCAACGGCGATCGCGTTGATGTCGCCGGTCGACCGGCTTGGGGAGACGCTCTTCGCCGTGCACATGCTCCAACACCTCGTGTTGATGCTGGTAGCGGCCCCCTTGTTCGCGGCGAGCGCTCCGATCCTGCCGACACTCTTGGCTCTGGGACGACACGTGCAGTCGTTCGCGCGGCGCATAGAAAGGAGCCGCCCCGGGATCATGATCGGTCGCACGCTGAAGAACCCTGCCGTGGTGTTCGTCCTTGCGACGATCGCGTTGTGGGCGTGGCATCTCCCCGGCCCCTATCGGACGGCCCTCGAGAACCCTTGGGTGCACGCGCTCGAGCACGCGAGTTTTGTCGGGACCTCGATGCTCTTCTGGTGGATCGTCTTGACTCCGGCCGGTAGGAAAGTCATCGATGAGGGGGCCGCGATCTTCTTCGTGTTCGTATCTGGGATGCCCGCAGCGGCACTCGGCGCACTCTTGACGTTTGCGACGGTGAGGCTCTATCCGATACATCGAGCAGGCGTGACGTTGTGGGGCACGACCCTTCTTCACGATCAGCAGATGGCGGGACTCATCATGTGGATCCCGGCCGGGGTGGTTTATCTGGGCACTGCCGCGATCTTGTTCTTGCGATGGATCTCGGCGAGCGATGCGAACGAGATGGAAACAGAGAAAGGAAGGAAGCTCGGATGGCTCGGCGAGCCCTAGCGATCGTGGCAGCGTTCGCGCTCGGGCTCCTCGGCGTGATCTCGGCCGGCGCTCTTGTGGCCGCGCACGCGCAAGCACCGTCGCCCGAATCTTCCGAAGGAGGACGCGTCACGTTCCTTAGGGACTGCGCGTACTGTCATGGAGCCGACGCAGCTGGCACCGATCGGGGTCCCGACCTGCGTGATGTCGGCCCCGCGTCGGTCGATTTCATGCTGTCGACGGGACGGATGCCGGTCGCGTATCAGACGGACGATCCCGAGCGACAACCTCCGGAGTACGACCGCGGCGAGATAGACGCGATCGTTGCCTACGTAACGACCCTTCAGACGGGGGGGCCGGGTATCCCGAGCTTCGACCTGGCGGCGGCAAACCTCGCCGAGGGCAACACGCTCTACACCGAGAACTGCGCGGCTTGCCATTCGAGTGCCGGCATCGGAGCGGCACTTACGTCGGGCCGCGTTGCCCCTTCTCTGAAGTCGGCTACACCCGTGGAGATCGCCGAGGCCATCAGGACCGGGCCGGGGACGATGCCGGTGTTCGCAACCGACACGCTTTCCGACGAGCAGATGACTGCGATAGTCCGATACGTGGTCGATATCCAGCATCCTGAGAATCGGGGAGGTGCAGATCTGGGCGCGATCGGTCCGATCACCGAGGGTCTGGTGGCGGCCGCCCTCGGGCTACTGGTCCTGATACTGATCACGCGAGCGATCGGATCGTCTGCCGATGAGTGATCGGAGCCCGCGCCGTTCCGTGAAATCGATAGTTCTTGCACTCCTACTCAGCATCGCGTCCTCGGTCGGCCTCGTGATCCTGTACGTGCGCGGCGGACAACCGCAGCTCGAAGGCTCGTTGATCGCGGTGTCGCTCGGCGGGCTCGCGTACGCCTTCATCGCGTGGGCCCATCGTTTGCTGCCGGGGGGGCGCTTCGTCCAGGAGCGGGAACCACATCGCTCGAGCGCGTCCGACCGTCGCTCGCTCGATCGAGACGTCGACGCAACCGAAGAGCTGATCGAGCGGCGCGGCCTTCTCGCGGGTTTGCTCGCGGGCGCGGCAGGGGTTCTCGGCATCGCTGCGCTGCTCCCCATCCGCTCGCTGGGATCGGCGCCCGGCGAGTCTTTGCTGGCGACGGCATGGAAGAAGGGCTCGCGCGTCGTCGGCGAGGACGGTTCGCTCGTCACCGACCTGACGCTCGATGTCGGCGGGATCCTGACCGTCTTCCCCGAAGGTTCGGTCGGACGGGCCGATTCGCAGGTCGTGTTGGTCCGGGTCAACCTCGACGACTTCCAAGCGCTTCCCGGCCGCGAGAACTGGAGCCCGCAGGGCTACGTCGCCTACTCCAAGATCTGCACCCACGCCGGATGCCCCGTCGGTCTCTATCAACCCGAGACGCGCGAGCTGTTCTGTCCGTGCCATCAATCGGTGTTCGACGTGGCGGATGGTGCACGACCTACCAGCGGCCCGGCCGCACGTCCGCTTCCACAACTCCCGCTCGAGATCGATGCAGAAGGTCAGCTGCGCGCTAGCGGTGGATTCTCGGCCCCGGTCGGTCCGTCGTTCTGGAGTGAGAAGTAGTGGTGAAACGCGCGACCCGTTGGGTCGACGACCGTCTCGGTACCTCATCGTTCGCGCAGTCGGCTCTCAACAAGGTGTTTCCCGATCACTGGTCATTCATGCTGGGCGAGATCGCGCTGTATTGCTTCGTGATCTTGGTCTTGACCGGAACCTTCTTGACGTTCTTCTTCCACGCGAGCGAGAACGCGGTCGTCTATCACGGCACGTACGCGCCTCTTTATGGGACGAAGATGTCCGAAGCCTACGAATCGGTCGTGCGCTTGAGCTTCGACGTTCGCGTTGGGCTTGTCATGCGTCAGATCCATCACTGGGCGGCTCTCGTATTCATCGCTTCGATCGTCGTGCACCTATGTCGTGTGTTCTTCACCGGCGCGTTCCGGCGGCCGCGCGAGATTAACTGGATGATCGGCGTGACCCTGTTGATCCTGGCGATCTTCAATGGGTTCACCGGCTACTCCTTGCCGGACGATCTGTTGTCGGGCACCGGTCTGCGCATCGCTTACTCGATCGCGTTATCGGTTCCGTTCATCGGAACGTGGCTTGCGTTCTTGCTTTTCGGTGGAGAGTTCCCCGCACACCAGATCATCTCGCGGTTGTTCGTTCTGCACGTGATGTTGGTACCGGGGTTGATCCTGGCGCTGCTTGCCGCTCACCTCGCGATCATCTGGCGGCAGAAGCACACTCAATTCGCAGGGCCGGGGCGAACCGAATCCAACGTCGTCGGCTCGAAGCTGTGGCCGACCTATACGTTCAAGTCAATGGGACTGTTCTGCGCGGTCTTCGCGGTGCTCGGTGCACTGGGGGGGCTCGCGCAGATAAATCCCATCTGGCTGTACGGACCGTTCATCCCGCACGCCGTCGCATCGCCCGCGCAACCGGACTACTACCTCGGGTGGGTCGAAGGAGCCCTTCGGATCTGGCCGGCGTGGGAGTTCCACGTCTTTGGCCACACGATCCCCGAAGTGTTCCTTCCCGCAGTTGCGTTGCCTTCGTTGACCTTCTTGCTTTTGTACCTGTGGCCGTTCATCGAGCGGCGCTTCACGAAGGACGACGGATCGCACGAGCTCCTCGACGATCCCACCGACAGGCCGGGGCGCTCGGCGATCGGCGCCGGAGTGCTGACGTTCTATGGCGTGCTGCTGCTGGCGGCCTCCAACGACGTGATCGCTCGCGACCTCCACACATCGGTTTCGGGGGTGACGGCGGGCTTCCGGGTGGCATTGATCGTGCTACCGCCGCTGGTCGGAGCGCTCGTCTACAGGTGGTTTCTGGCCGTGAAGGTGTCGGGGGCCGAGGGCATCTCTCACGTGTCTTTCAAACAGATCGTTCATCCCCATCCGGAGGCGTGATGAAGAAGGTTTCGATAGTCGAGCGAGGCCAAGACGAATGGCGATGGGTGTTCAGCGACATCGACCTTCATACCGAGCTCGAGAGCAATCTCACTTACGACTCGTTCTATGCGGCGGCTCGCGCTGCATCCGTGGCGTATCCGGGCGTGCCGATCTCGGCTGCAGAAGGATCGACGCCTCCTCGCGGGTGGTCGAAGCTCTCCCACCCAGGAGCACGCGGTAAGCCTGGTCTTGCCCAGAAGATCGGCTCGCTCTTGGCCCCGGTCGTCGTCCTGCTCGCATGGAGACGCTCCCGAAGGTAGTCGCGGTAGCGTCCATAGATGCCGCAAGACTCGAGGGGGCCGAAAAGGTTCGACGCGCTGATCGTCGATTTCGGTGGAGTGCTCACAACCCCGTTGCAGGATGCCTTCATCGCGTTCGCGATGTCATCCGGTATCGAGCTCCAAGACCTCGTGCGGGCGGCGCTGAAGGCGTACGCCGGCGAGAGCGACTCGCTCGTCACCGACCTCGAGACCGGGAGGATCCCCGAAAATGAGTTCGGTCGCGAGTTCGCACGACGTCTCTCGGAAGAGACCGGCGTGCAGATCGACTCGGAAGGGATAGTCGACCGCCTCTTTTCGGGGATGCGTCTAGAGGAATCGATGCTTGCAGCTCTGGGATCGGTTCGAGAAGCGGGCTTCAAGACTGCGATGCTTTCGAATTCGTGGAGCCTCGATCACTATCCGCGTGAAGTGCTCGACCCTCTGCTGGACGTCGCGATCATCTCTGCCGAAGTGGGGATGCGAAAGCCCGATCCGGAGATCTACGCACTCACGACCTCCAAGCTCGGCGTGTCGCCGGACAGGTGCGTGTTCGTCGACGACCATCCCGGGCACCTGGAAGCCGCTCGGGAAGCCGGGATGACGACGGTGCTCCATCGGTCACCGGCCCAAACGATCTCGGAGCTCTCCTCGCTGCTGGGGATAGACCTCACCTAGCGCTCCAGATCCGGCACGCAATCCGCTGGGCCGCGTGGCTCGTAGAACTACAAAGCCACCAACCAGGAGGTAATCGTGTCTGCAAAGCGTGTAAGCGCAATCGCGGTAGCTCTCGTCGCCGCCTTCCTCTTCGCCGCGTGCGGCGGCGGAAGCAGCGACAGCTCGGCGTCGGGCTCGTCTTCAGGCGCGAAAGCAGGCGGCACCATCTCTATCCAGGGCCAAGACGCGAACGATCACGGGACGAAAGCTGCCACGAGCGGCTCGTCTGTCGAGGTCGAGATGGACGACTACTACTTCGAGCCGACGGTGATCACCGGCACGGCCGGCGAGACGATCACCCTGGACCTGAAGAACAATGGCTCCACTACCCACAATTTCTCGCTGCCGTCCCAGAAGATCAGCGAGGACCTGTCACCGGGGGACACGAAGTCGGTCACCGTGACGTTCCCAAGCTCGGGCACGGCGCTGTTCGTCTGCAAGTTCCATGCTTCGATGGGGATGCGCGGTGGCTTGCTGG
>JAXDJM010000089.1:0-5336 GCA_034665605.1 Actinomycetota bacterium
GCCCGTTGGCAGCTGCCGCTTTGGCCGGGGGAGTGAGCCCGTCGAGGTCGTTTCCCGCCGAATCGTCGGCTGCGGCCCACGCAAGAAGGAGCGGAGAGATCTGCCCCACCGGGGTCTTCGGGCTTGCCTTGGCGCGGGCAGCCTCCTCCGCGGTCGACACCTTTTGCTCGGCGGCAGCGAGAGCTTGGTCGTAAGCCACGTCGGCCGCGCTCGTCGCCGCAGGTGCCGCCGCCGGCGACGAATTTGCGGTCGAGGGATTGGGTGTCGTCGTCGAATTGTTGGAGCTCTTTCCACTGCAAGCCCCGAATAGCCCGGCGGCCGTCACGAGCGCGACCACCAACGTTGCAGATCTCTTCATCAGATGTCCTCTCGTTTGGTCGTGGACGGTTGCGCTTCGTCCGGGTGGCCGCTAACGGCCTTCGTCTGCCGTGCGTACCCCGACCTTGTGTGCATCGGAGCCGATCAGCCGCTCCAGGGTATAGCGAAGGAGCGCGCGGCCCCGTTCGCTCTTGACGTTCTGTAGGCACAGACCGTCCGCCGCGATTATGAAGGTGTCGACGGCAAGGTCCAGCTCGTCCGGGGCGACGTACCGACGGAGAGCGTCCGCCAGCATGTCGCGCAGATGCGCGTGGAAGCGCGCGACGAACTCGGCGACGATTTCTGAGCGCCGCGCTTGCTCGTCCATCGCAGCCCTGAGGTCGTAGAGCTCATTCAATTGTTCGGTGAACCACACGATGCGGTCGATGACCGAGGTCCCACGAGCCGGTTTGCGCGCGGAGATGTCGTCGAAGATCTGCTGGAGAGCGGCGACGAACAGGTGATCCTTCGACGGGAAATACCAATAGATCGTGTTCTGGGCGACCCCCAGATCGCGGGCGATCCCGATGACCGATAGGGCGTCGTAGCCCCCGGCCCGCAGGCGCTCGACCGCGGCCGCGACGATCTCCGAGACCTTCTCGTCCCGCTCTCGTTCCGGTCTGGCTTTTGGCACAGGGCCTCCTTGACACCCTCTCAAGGACGCGGCTATGCTCCTTGAGAACGTCTCAAGGATAGCGGCGCAGGGGGGCCGAGCACAAGCTCCCGTGCGAGCAAAGAAGGAGGAAGTCATGGCCTCGAGCCACGCCACCACCACCGAGGGCGAACGACGACCGAAGCTCGTCGTGGTCGACACCCAGCAGGACCGTCCCGAGCCGGGGCGGCTGCATCGCTTTGCCGCTCGCCTGCTCGACCGGGCCACGTTGAGCGTGGCGCGCTCGCGCCAGCGTCACGACCTGGGGGCCTTATACGCGACCGCCGAGACGGGCCGGGAGACCGGCGCTCGCTGCTGATCGTTTCGGGAGGTTTGAGCGTCCGCCTAGCTGGTATGTTTTGAACGAGTGCTTGCAATAGCAAGCACCACGTTTTTCCTCTGCAGAGGCCGCGATTTCCGCGGTATTTGCAGAGGAAAAGCTCGGCTCGAACCTACTCAGGAGGGTCCGTGAATATCGCGGTGTGTGTGAAGCACATCCCCGATCCCAACCTGCCCGGCGAGATGGACGGCGATCGCCTCAAGCGCAGCGGGGTCCAGGGGGTGCTCGATCCGGGCGACGAGTTCGGGGTCGAGGCAGGTCTGCAGCTCAAAGAGGCTTCGGGTGGCGAGGTCACGCTCATCTCGATGGGGCCTGCGACCGCTATGGAGGCGATCCGCAGGGGTCTCTCGATGGGGGCCGACAAAGGCGTCCTGGTATCCGACGATCAATTGCAGGGAGCCGACGCACTGGTGACCGCCCGGGTTCTGGCGGCCGCGATCAAACGTGGCGAATACGACCTAGTGATCTCCGGCGTCGAGTCGACCGACGGATACACGGGCACGATGGCGTCGACGCTCGCCGAGTTCCTCGGACTGCCACAGGTCACGTTCGCGAAGTCGATCGAGGCGACGGGCGACTCGATCAAGATCAACCGGCAGACGGCGGACGGTTATCACGTCATCGAATGTTCACTGCCCGCGCTGATCACCGTCACTGCAGGTGTGAACGAACCGCGCTACGCGTCGTTCAAAGGAATCATGGCGGCCAAGAAGAAGCCGGTCGAGCAACTATCTCTGTCCGACCTCGGCCTATCGGGGGATGACGTCGCGATTAAGCAGAGCGTCGCGAACCAATCGCCTGCGGAAGAGCGCAAGGCCGGCGAAGTCATCCAGGACGACGGCACCGCGGCGGCTCGCATTGCCGACTTCCTTGCGGAAGCGAAGGTGATCTAGCGATGGCCGTATGGGTTTACGCAGAGGTATCGCCGGACGGCAAGCCGGATCCCGCAGCGCTCGAGATCCTGACCAAGGCACGCGAGCTCGACGGTGATGTCGCGGTCGTTGCGCTTGGTCCCGGCGCGACACAAGCGGCACCGGAGCTCGGTAAGTACGGGGCCGCCACCGTTTACGCGTCGGATGACGATGTCTACGCGGACTACGTCGCACAACCGCAGGCTCAAGCTCTCTACGAGCTGTCCCAAGAGCACGGTCCGGAGCTCATCCTGTTCGCGACCAACTACGACTCGCGCGACATCGCGGGCCGTCTGTCGGCCAAGACCGGCTCGACTTTGATGAGCAACGTGACGGGTCTGACATCGACCGATACCGCACAGACGTCGATCTTCGGTGGAACGGTGGTCGTCGATGTGAAGCTCGAGGGATCGCCCCGGCTCGTCTTGGTGCGGCCCAAGTCATTCGTGCCGGAAGAGTCGGGCGGGCAGGCAAACGTTGTGCCCGTCGAGGTCACGATCTCGGACGATCTGAAGAAGGCGAAGCGCGTCGAGCGCCACGAGGAAGAGGCGTCGGGCCCGAAGCTCGAAGATGCCCCGGTAGTGATCTCCGGAGGCCGCGGTCTGCAAGAGGCCGGCAACTTCAAGCTCTTGGACGAGCTTGCCTCCAAGATCGGCAACGCCGCCGTGGGCGCGACCCGCGCGGTCGTCGACGCCGGCTGGGTTCCGTACGCGTACCAGATCGGTCAGACCGGAAAGACCGTCAAGCCGGGTGTGTACATCGCGATCGGGATCTCCGGAGCGACCCAGCACATGGTCGGGATGAAGGGTTCCAAGCGCATCGTCGCCATCAACAAGGACGAGGAAGCGCCGATCTTTTCGATCGCCGACCTCGGCGTCGTGGGCGATGCACTGAAGATCGTGCCTGCCCTCACCGAGGAGATCGCCAAGCGCAAGGGTTGATCACGGCCCGGTAGGCTCTTTTTCGAGATGGGTCTTGGAGATCGCATCAGAGGTTTCTTCTCGAAGAAGAGCAACCCCGGGCTGCGAACGCTCGCGATATTCGCGGCGGAACGCAAGGGTGTCGAGGGGTTCGTCGAGCCGCGCACCCCGACCAGTCCCACGACCCTGCTGCTGGTCGATCGCGACGGCGATCATCAGCGAGCCGCGGTTAACGACCCGCGCGACGCGGTCGACTTCTGCGAGCGGCTGGCGATCCCGGTTTACGACGCGGCTGTGATCGGTTACCCGCGACGGATGCGCGACTTCGATAAGCGCCGGCGTACGGCCCCCGACCCAAACGTCGACGCACAGATCGCAGAGCTCGAGAAGAGCCTGGCGGAATCGGACCCGAACGTTCCAGACGAGTAGAGAGCTGTCTTAAGAGACCGGAGGTCTCGAATGGTTGATGCGATGGAAGACCGTTTTCTGAAGCTCGACAAGGATCGCCCGTTCGAATCGCCGGTAACTTACGAGCCTTCGCCACGCCGCGTGCGCGTTCTGCTCGCGGGGCAGACCGTTGCCGATTCCAGGAACGTGCTCCTCGTGCTCGAGCAGAACCACACTCCCGTTTATTACTTCCCGCGGTCGGATGTCCGGATGGAATTCGCGACCGAGACGAACAAGCACACGAACTGCCCCCACAAGGGCGATGCCTCCTACTGGTCGATCGCCGTCGGGGACAAGACCGTTCAGAACGCGATGTGGGCTTATCTCGAGCCGATCGAGGGGGCCGAGGCGCTGCGCGATCACGTCGCCTTCTACTGGAACAAGATGGACAACTGGTTCGAGGAGGACGACGAGGTCTACGTTCATCCGCGCGATCCGTACAAACGAGTCGACGTTCTGAACAGCTCACGTCACGTTCGAGTCGAGTTGAACGGGGAGACTCTGGCCGAGACGCGGCGGCCTCGGCTCTTGTTCGAAACATCGCTTCCGACGCGCTACTACATCCCCAAGCTCGATGTGCGCATGGATCTCTTGACGCCGACCGACACGCGCTCACGTTGCCCCTACAAAGGTGAAGCCGTTTACTGGAGCGTCACCGCCGGGGGCAAGGAGTACACGGACATGGTGTGGAGTTACCCGCTCCCCATCCCGGAGTGCCCGAAGGTCGAGAACCTGATGTGTTTCTTCAACGAACGGGTCGACATCTACGTCGACGGCGAGCTACAGGAGTGCGGCACGACGCCGTGGTCTAAGTAGCGGAAGTTTGGAGAGGTGGAGGGCCTCGTCGCGGGATCGAGGCCCTCCACCCTTCGTGGGACTTGTCCTACTGACTCTGACTTGACTCTGTTTCCGAAGGCTCGGGGGAAGGTGTCGAACCCTCGGTCGAGGTGGCGGTCGGCGTCGCGGTCGGCGACGTCGTCACGCAGTGGGGGTTGTGGCGATGACGGCCGTGCTCGCACGGACCGTGCTTGCCGTGTCCGGGGTTGGCGCTTGCGGCCCCAAGGCCTCCGATCGTGGCGGTTGCCGCTAGGGCAACGACGGTCAACGCCACCTTGTTTCTGAGCATCTTCAAAAGATGACTCCTTTCGGTAGCTGGGCGGCCTCGGAATCTCCGAGGTCCCTGGCTTTGCGCCCCCGCCTCGCGACGGGTTTGCCATTTATCGAGGAACTCCATCCGTCCTCACGACTACTAACGGTTATCGGCAAAAAGCGTTACGAGCCGTAGTCCAAATGGGGGATCGACTCCCCCGATCGAGGGAGGGATCAGCAGGGCGAGGGGCCCCGCGACGTACCGCCTAGGTGCTCAGGTGCTGATGGAGATCTTCCGAGAGAGCGTCAACCCGGGTGCTGAGAAAGTCGATGCGACCGCCCAAGGCATCGATCCGATTGCCCATGGAGTCGATGCGACCGTCAAGAGAGTTGATGCGACCATCAAGAGAGTTGATGCGACCATCAAGGCGGCCCCCCATCGAGTCGATGCGCGAATCGAGGCGGGTTGCGAGGGCGTCGATACGAGCCCCCACGTAGTAGAGGACGCCGAGAACGGCACCTACGAGTAGCCCGATGAGGGTCCACACCTGCGCTTCCATGAGCGAAACAAGGCTAGCAGGGCCCTCTGACAAGAAACCGCCGCGCGTGCCCCCTCCCGT
>JAXDJM010000090.1:0-3083 GCA_034665605.1 Actinomycetota bacterium
AAGGCTAAGAGGGCCAAGAAGAAACGTTCATTCCTCCGGCAGTTGACCGAGCTGCCGGTTCTCATCGTCCTCGCGTTCCTGATCGCGATCGTGATCAAGACTTTCTTGGTCCAGGCCTTTTACATCCCGTCGGGCTCGATGATCCCCACGCTTCGGATAGGGGACCGCGTCCTCGTCGAGAAGATCAGCTACCGCTTGCACGACCCCCGACATGACGACATCGTCGTGTTCGCCAAGTCGGTCGTCGGGCAGAAGGCGCCCGACGTCCCGTGGTACGACGACGCGCGCAACTTCTTCCGCGAGCTTTTGGGCCTTCCCACCGGCAGTGAAGAGGACTACATCAAGCGCGTGATCGGGGTGGGAGGAGACACGCTCAGATACGCAGGCACGCCTCGCGTTCTCACGGTCAACGGCACGAAACAGAACGAGCCCTTCATCAACCACGGCGTCGACAACTCGAGCCCGACCATCACCTCGGCCGACTGCAAGAGATTGCGCATGCAGGTGTCGGGCCAAGGGTGTCTGGTGCCGGCCGGAGACGTCTTCGTCATGGGCGACAACCGTGGGAATTCCGAGGACTCTCGGATCTTCGGCCCGATCAACCGGGACAAGATCGTGGGCCGCGCGTTCGTCATCATCTGGCCCCCGTCGGACTTCGGCGGGATCTAAGAAATGGCCGTTCAAGAGGCGAGCGGTTTGCTCGAATCCCGTCTCTTGGATGCCGGTTTCCAGCACGTTGCCGGAGCGGACGAGGTGGGCCGCGGCGCGCTTGCCGGCCCTCTGTTCGCGGCGGCGGTGATCCTTCCACCGGAAACGTCTATCGACGGCTTACGGGATTCGAAGCAGTGCACCGCTCTTCAGCGCGAGCGCTTGGCGGAGAAGATCCGTGATGTAGCGGTTGCCGTCAGTGTCGTGCGAGTCCGGCCGCAACGGATCGACGCCGAAGGTCTCCAGCGATGCAACTTGTTCGCACTGAGGAAGGCCATCAAGACCCTCGACCACACGCCCGATTACGTGTTGCTCGATGCCTTTCGGATGAAGAGGCTGAGGTGGCCGGGGCTGGCGGTGAAAAAAGCAGACGTCATCTCCACGAGCGTCGCAGCCGCGTCGATAGTGGCGAAAGTGGCGCGCGATCGCTCGATGCGCCGGTATCACCGCCGGTACCCGGATTACGGGTTCGCCACGAATGTCGGATATGGCACGAGGGAGCACTGGCAGGCGTTGAAGGCGCATGGCCCCTGCGAGATCCACCGTAGGTCGTTCTTCGGAGTGGTCGGTTTCCCGGACGCAGATGGTGTTCTTCAGCCTCATGGAGCGCGAGACTTGAACCGCGAGATCGGGCCGAAAGAGGAGAGCGGATGAGCGTCGAGGACCTCGAGAAGTACGAGGCCGAGATGGAGCTCCAGCTGTACAAGGAGTACCGAGACGTCCTGCCGATGTTCAAGTTCGTCGTCGAGACGGAACGCCGCTTCTATCTCGCCAACGAGGTCAACGTCGATACGAGGCATCTCGGATCCAAAGTCTGGTTCGAGGTCGAGCTCAACGATGCGTGGGTGTGGGACATGCACCGGCCGGCCCGTTTCGTGTCACACGTCAAGGTGGTCACGTTCAGGGACTTGAACGTCGAGGAGCTTGCGCAACTAGCTGAGCGCGACATCCTGCCCGAGCCGCCCGGTCTCGAGCGGTAACCGAATCCGTCACACTCCTCCCTTAACTTCGATGCATGGCGCTCGAAGACTCTCGGCCCGCGCTTGGCCGTGTCGGTGAAGATGCGGCAGCGTCGCTGTACGAACGATCGGGCTACGAGATCATCGATCGGAACTACCGCGCCGGCCGTGGTGAGATCGATCTCGTTGTCCGCCGTGGCGTGACTGTGGTCTTTTGTGAGGTCAAGACTCGACGACACGACGCTTTCGGGGCCCCGTACGAAGCCGTCCACAACGACAAACAGCGCAGGTTGCGCCGGTTAGCAGCACGCTGGCTGGCCGATCGCAGGCCGGGTCCGGTCGAAGTTCGGTTCGACGTCGTCTCAGTTATCGTTCGGGCCGGTCGCGTCGAGCTCGAATACATCGAGGATGCGTTCTGATCCGGAGGACCTCATGGCGGATTTTCGATCTCTGATCTACGAGCTCGAGGGTCATGTCGCGACGATCACGCTGAACCGTCCCGAAAAGTTGAACGCGATGTCGTGGACCATGTTCACGGAGATCAAAGAAGCGTTCGATGCCGGGGCCCGGGACGCCGCAGTGCGCTGCATCGTTGTGACCGGAGCGGGCGGTGCCTTCTGCTCGGGCGCAGATCTGACGGATCCCGAGAATCTCGTGTCGTCTCCGTTCGAGTTGAAGGATCGGATGCGGGCGATCCATCAGATCGTGTTGTCCGTCGCCCACTGTCCGAAGCCGACGATCGCGAAGGTTGCAGGGGTAGCCGCGGGGGCCGGGTGCAACCTCGCGCTCACCTGCGATCTTGTCGTGGCATCGACGGATGCGCGGTTTGCCGAGTTGTTCGTCAAGCGAGGGCTTGTCGTCGACTTCGGTGGAACGTGGGCCTTGAGCCGGGCGATGGGATTGCAGAAGGCGAAAGAGATGGCTCTGTTGGGCGGCACGCTGTCGGCCGAAGAGGCCGATCGCTGGGGCCTTGTAGCTCGCTTGTGCCGGCCCGACGAGCTGGACCAGGTGGTGAAGGATCTTGCGGCCGAGCTCGTTGCTCTGCCCCCGCGGACCGTCACGTTGATCAAAGAAAATCTCAACCGCGCTGCCGAGCGAAGTCTCGAAGAGAACCTCGATGCCGAAACGGCCGCGCAATCGCTTGCGTTCTCGTCCGAAGACACGCGGGAGGCAGTGATGGCATGGGTGGAGAAACGAGAGCCGCGGTTTACCGGTAGATAGTTTTCTTGGCCGCGCGGCGCTCGGTTGAGGAAGTCGAGCTGCTTCTTCCGAAAGTCGTCACACACTCCCGATAGCTTCACTCCGTCGCGCTTTCCCGGCGCCGGATCGGAGTTGATCGGTGCTGGCACGAACTGAATCAGTAGCCTTGATGGGGATCCAAGCACGCCCCGTCCAGGTCGAGGTGAACGTAGGTAC
>JAXDJM010000091.1:0-4620 GCA_034665605.1 Actinomycetota bacterium
CTCCGCAACAAGGCGGCGAAGTCCGAGATCAAGACGCGCGTCAAGACCGCGGTCACCGCTGCCACCGCCGGTGCCGAGGTCGACACGACCGAGGCGGCCGCCCGCCTGGCCATCAAGCGGCTCGACAAGGCCGCCTCGAAGGGCATCATCCACAAGAACAAGGCTGCGAACCAGAAATCGCGGCTGGCGAAGCGCCTCAGCTCGTCCTGACGGCCTGACGGTCGATCACTTCGATAACCGCGCGCTCCAGCGCGACCTTCGCGACCTCCGGAAAGTCACCGCTCTTCAATTCGACGTCAATCATCGCGAGGGTCTCCATCGCGTCGACCAACTCGTCCTCGCGAAACAGGCGCGCCTGGCGCTGCAGGCGTTCGGCACGCCACGCCGGCATCCCGAGTTGATCGGCAACAGCCTTCACGCTTAGGTCCGCGATCCTTCTCACCCGCAGCAAGCGGCGGAACTGCGCGACTAGGGCGCCCCAGAGAACAAGAGGGTCGTCTCCCTGCTGGAGCAGACGTCGCAGCGTTGTCATCGCAACCGGTAGCTTTCGATCCGATACCGCATCGGTCAACGCATAGATGCGTTCGTCCGCGAGACGCGGGAATGCCTTTCTTATGTCGGCGGCGGTAACGCGGACATCTGAGGCATCACCACTTCCCGAGGCGACCTGAGCCAAAGCCCCATCCAGATCGCGCAGCTCGGTTCCAACCGTGTCGATCAAGGACCACGCAGCTCTGTCGTCGAGGGATAGGCCGTGATCCTTTGCGCGGTCCCGGAGCCACGAAACCAGCTTCTTTCCGCGGGGTGCTTCGAGCGCGATGAAGGTGCCGAGCTTCTTCGCGATCGCGTCGAGTTTCGACCGCCCGGCTGCGAGCAATACCAGGACCGAGTCGGGTGACGGTGCTTCTAGATAGCGCGCCAGAATGTCGGCTTGCTCTTTGTTGAGCGAGTGCGCATCCTCGACGATGACCAGCCGTGTGCCACCGAGTAGAGACGATGTCGACAGAGCTTCTACGATCTCGACGCCCGAAGCTTCGGACGTGAAAACGGTCTCGGACAGAGGATCGGATCCGGTTTCCTGCCGAACGCGTTGGAAGGCTTCATCGGCAAGAAAGCTCTCGCCCGAAAGAAGGTAGAGGGCAGACGTCATTCAGCTTCCAGGCTCATGCGATAGACGACCTCTGCGTTTTGCATCAACACCACCGTGTGGCCCCCACTCTCGGCCAGCACAGACCACTGCGCGCCCATCCAGGCTTCGGCTTCATCGCGGGACTCGAACTCTTCGGACGTCTTCACCGGCGTGCCGCCCTCATCCTCTGTGACCCAGGTGAACATTGCTCCAACGATAGAGGGAGTGGATCCTCGTGGCGCCTAAGGCCCCATATCAACCACGAGAGAACGGCCGCTCCCACCGGCCATGCGACCCATCGGGGCAGCACGATCACCGCCCACGACGGTCGTCCGAAGGTTGCGGCGACCCACAGGATCCAGGCAAGGAAGGGTCTGACGAGCACGATCAGAGCTCCGGCGATGGCCTGGTTGAAAACGCCGACCGTCCCGGCGGCCAGCCCGAGAACGGTGGCGGGTGGAACCGCCGGCAACGCGATGAGGTTCGCGATCACACCCGTCATCGATAGCTGGCCAAAGAGAGCGATCAACAGTGGGGCCACCGCGATCTGCGCTGCCGTGGTTGCACCGAGGGCGATCGCGAGTGGTCGTGGAAGCATCGAAAGCCGTCGGGCGATCCGAGAGGTCCACACGACGATGCCGCACGTCGCTGCGGCAGAGAGCTGCAACCCCGGTGCGACCACGAGGCCCGGGCGGAGAGCGATGACCACCACGATCGCCGCGCCCAGCGCTATCAGTGGATCTGCGGATCTTCCCACCGCCATGGCGGCCAGTGCGATCGCTGCCATGACCGCGGCCCGCAGGATCGAGGGCTGGGGTCCCACCACCAGAAGGAACAGGCCTGCCGATGCCGCCATCACGATCAGGCGAGTGCGCCGTGCAACGCGCGCGGTCACCACTGCAACCGCGCCCATCAACATCGCAAGGTTCTCTCCCGACACCGCCAGCAGATGAGAGAGTCCCGATCTTCTGAAGTCGTCAAGGGTGGTTGCAGCGAAGTCGCGGGTATCGCCGATCGCGATCCCTTGCAATAGCGCGCCCTCGTCCATCCCAAGGGGGGCCGCGGCCCCGCGCAACGAATCCCGGATCGCTGCTGCCACCCGAAACGCCGGTGACGCGATAGGGCCCGTGTGGATCTCGATGGGATGGAAGTCTGCGCTCGCGCCGGCCCGGCGCAGAGCCGCCGCCGCCGATCCCGAATCGAGACGAAGCAGCCATCCGGTTCCGTCGACTTCAGCTCCCGCAGGAGCGTCGAGCCGCGCGATCGACACCGTGCCACCTGTCACTCTTTGTTCGCCGCATTCGATCTCGGAGACCCTCACGAGCGTCCCGAACGGCGGGATGGATTCCTGTACTCGCCCGGTGAGGGCGCAACGAGGAGAGGCAGCCGCCATCACATCGAGAGGATCGCCGAGCGTTTGATGCAACGTCGCGTCGAGGCAACCCGCTGCGAAAGACATGACCGCCAGGCCGACGAGGGCAATTGCTCGACGACGTCTGAGTAGGGTCGCCCCTGCTCCGGAAGCGCACAACACCGCTGCAAGATCGGGATGCAGCCACGGACCCACCGCCGCCCCCGCGGCAAGCCCCAACGCGCAGATCCACACGCGCGCGATCGGATCGCGCAAGGAGACCCGATCTACAGCGTCACGTAGGAACGGATCGATTCGAGCGTCGCCGGTCCGATGCCGGGGACGTCGATGAGCTGATCGATCGAATCGAATGAGCCGATCTCGGCCCGGTACTTGAGGATCGCTTGCGCCGTCACGGGTCCGATGCCCGGGATCGTGTCGAGAGCAACTTCATCGGCGTTGTTGAGACTGACTAGAGGCGCGGCCCCCGCGTCGGGTGACGCCGCAACGGCTCCGTCGGTCTGGGACGTCGCTGCACCCCGGCGCAACACCTCGATCTTCTCGCCGTCCGACAAGAGAGCAGCCAGGTTCAAAGCGTCCAGGTCGGCTTTCGACTTCGGTCCTCCGGCTGCCGCGATCGCATCGGTGACGCGCGCGCCGAGAGGGAGCGAGTAGACGCCGGGGGCCGCAACCGCGCCGGCGACGTGGACCACGACGGTCGCCGCCGGGCTAACGATCGCTTGTGCCGTCGGCGGCAGCTCGCCCGCGACGTCCATCGCCGGAGGTGCTATCTGTGCCGGCGCGCCCCGAGCCATCAGAAACAACGCGAAAACAACCAGGATGAAGATCCCGACGACTGCCACCATCAGGTCGCGGCGATTGCCTGCGGTGCGCTCGATCCGGGCAAGCACATCGCGCGCACGGCCGGTACCAGTCGTCATCTGGGGATGACAGCGCACGGCGAATCACGGCGCTGTGGCACTCGTCACTATGCAATCATCGGCACATGGACGTCGAGATCAGGTCGATCAGCAAAGACGAGCTCGCGCCGTTCCTCGCGGTCGTCGAAGCTTCCTTCGGCGAAACGCCCGAGCCGGAGATGGTTCAGCGTTTCGAGAAGTTCACCGACCCCGATCGCTTCTTCGTTGCCACCGACCGGGGCACGATGGTGGGCTCCGCCGGCGCGTACGCGTTCGACCTAACCGTTCCCGGGGGGGCAGTGCCGGCAGGCGGGGTGACGGTTGTGGGCGTGCTCCCCAGTCACCGACGTCGCGGTGTCCTTACGAAGATGATGAGGACGCAACTGGACGACGAACACGAGCGCGGAAATCCGATCGCCGTCCTGTGGGCTTCCGAGGACCCCATCTACCAGCGCTACGGGTACGGCGCGGCTGCAGTTCAGGGTCATATCGATATCTCTCGCACGCATACGGCATTTGCGTCTACGGAGCCTGCGGTTGGTCAGACCCACATGATCACTGCAGCCGAAGCCCTGGAGATGTTCCCCGTCGTCTACGACAGAGTGGCGCAGGAGCGTCCCGGCATGTACGCACGGTGGCCCGAGTGGTGGGAATTCCACCGGCTCTCCGACCCCGAGAGCCATCGCGAGGGTTTCTCGGCTCTATGGCACGTCGTGTGGGAAGACGCGGCCGGTGAGCTCGGCGCGTACGCGATGTATCGAGTCAAAACCGGTTGGGAGCAGGGTTTCCCCGTCGGCAACCTTCAGGTTGACGAGGCCATCGGCGTGGATGCGGTAGCGACGCGCGAGATCTGGCGCTACATCTTCGGGGTCGACCTCATCACCAACATCACCGCGTATCACCTGCCATCGGATCATCCGCTTCGTTATCAGCTGTTGTATCCCCGCGGTCTCCGGTTCGTCTCGGGCGAAGCATTGTGGCTTCGGATCGTCGACCTGCAGAGCGCACTCGAGGCTCGCGCGTACGAGCAAGACGGTTCGTTCGCGTTCGAGATCGCGGATGACTTCTGTCCGTGGAACGCCGGGCGCTGGCGCATCGAGGTAAGCGGTGGGAAGGCCCGAGTTACCTCGACCGACGCGGCTCCCGATCTTTCGCTCACGATCAGCGAGCTCGCGTGGACGTATCTCGGGGAGACGACGTTCTCGCAACTCGCCGCGGCC
>JAXDJM010000092.1:0-7257 GCA_034665605.1 Actinomycetota bacterium
GAATGATGCAGAACGTGCAGAACTCGTCACAACCCGTTTGCACCTTCAGATTCGCCCTAACCCTCGCCACTGCCGCGGGCATCGGTCGCAGACTCTGGAACGGCTCCGCCGAGTGCGAAACCGGGAGTCCAATCTGTAACAGCGGGGCCGTCGCGGGTGAAGACGCGAACGTTTCGGCGATGCGATCCTTCGCGTCGTTCCCCGCGATCACGTCCACGCCTTCGATTGCCGCGACCTCGTCCGGATCTGAGACCGCATAGCAGCCGACCACCACGATCTTCGCGTCGGGGTGATCTCGTACCGCTCGGCGGATGGCCATACGGGACCCCTTCGTCGCCTCGCGAGTGACGGTGCATGTGTTGATGACGACGACGTCGGGACTCGTCCCCGGATCGGCGGATACAAGCCCGTCGGCCGCAAGCTGCTCTGCCATCGAGTCCGATTCGGCCTGGTTGAGCCGGCAGCCGAGTGTCGAGAATGCAACGGTGGGCATGGTCGAGCGAACCTATCCGATGAGCCCGAAGTGGTAGAGCAACGCGGTCGTCGCGACGACCGGCGCGTCTTCAGTGCGGAGGATGCGGGGGCCGAGTGAGGCGATGAGCGCGCCGGAATCGGCCAGCGTCTCGGTCTCGGCGCGCGTCAACCCGCCCTCGGGACCGACGACAAGAGCGATCCGATCGCTGTGGCCCACCAAAGCGCTGCGAAGCGGAAGCGACGCTTCTTCCCACAGCACTACCGAGAAATCCTCTGCTGCGATCCTCTCGGCCAGCGCGGCCCAGTCGAGCCACCCCCCGACATCCATGATGTAGGGGTTGCGCGATTGCTTGGCTGCCCCGCGCGCCCTTGCGCGCCAACGATCCGTTTGTTTTCGGATCTTGGCCTCGTCCCAGTCGACGATGGAGCGCTCGCAGCCGAAGACCCACATCTGACAAGCGCCCAACTGGCCGAGTCGTTCCGCGACATCTTCGAGCTTTGCTCCGCGTGATGCTCCCTGATAAACGGCGATCCGGGGCTTGGGTTGCCGCTGGGTTTCCGTCTCGAGCACCTCGGCCACGACTCGTCCGTCGACGACGCTCTTCACGGCACAACGCGCCACTGCTCCGGCCCCGTCGATAACCGTGATGACGTCGGGCGGTGCAACCCTCAAGACCTGGACCGCGTGACGCGACTCGTCCGCCGGAAGAACGATGTCACCGCCGCCCCAGTTGACGCGTTCGGAGATGAACCACGGGCCCTGCTTAGGCACGTGCGGCCCTACTCGCCGGTCACTCCGTCTATCTGCTCTCGCAAGATGTCGGCATGGCCGTTATGGCGGGCGGTCTCTTCGATCATGTGGATGAGGATCCATCGAAGTGTGAACTCGGTGCGATCGGATCGCTTCGCGTGATCCTCTACGTCGGCTCGCGCCACGATCTCACGCGATCGCCGGCACTCTTCTTTGTAGAAGTCGATGACCTGTTGCGTCGTTTCGCCGGGCTCGATCCGGAAGTCGGCGTCGGGGTCCTCTTTGGTCCACGGCACCCGTTCGTCGACGTCTTGCCCAAGGAAGGTTTTGTGGAACCAGCCTCTTTCGACCCAGCCGAGGTGCTTGATCATGCCGAGCAACGACGTTCCCGACGGAACCATCGGACGACGCAGGTTCTGACCCGAGACGCCATCGATCTTCCACAGCATGGTGTCGCGTTCGTAGTCGAGCCACGACGCGAGCATCTCTTTCTCGCTCGCACTCTTCGGAGGATCGGTGCGTTCTTCTGCTTTCATCGGAAGGCCTCCTTGATCCGGCCGAGCAGCCCGCGCTCGGCAACGACCTCGCCGCGTTCTTCGGCAAGCTGCCTAAGGAGCTCTTCTTGCCTCTCGTCGAGCCGGCTCGGCGTTTCGACTTTCAATAAGACGACGAGCTCGCCACGACCGCGGCCCCCGAGACGCGGCATGCCTTTTCCTTTTAGTCGCACCACTTCGCCCGCTTGCGTTCCCGGTTTTACTTCGACGATCTCGGTGCCATCGATCAGCGTTGGTATCTCGAGCTCTCCGCCAAGGGCGGCGACGGTCATCGGAACCGCAACCTCGCAGCCGAGATCGGCACCGGCACGCCGGAAAAGCCCATGCGGAGCGACCGCGATGCCTACGTAAAGGTCGCCGGCACGGCCTCCGCGCAGGCCGGCGGCGCCGCGCCCGGTGACGCGCAAACGCGAGCCGTCCTCGACGCCGGGGGGGATCGTCACGGTGAGTGTGTCGGTCGTCTCGACACGTCCGGCCCCCCGACAGTTGGAGCACCGGTCGACGATCTCTTGTCCCGTTCCCGAGCACGTCGGGCACGAAGTGGCAGTCATGACGTTGCCGAGCATCGTTCGGCGCACTGTTCGGATCTCGCCGGTTCCCCCGCAGTCCGAACAACGCGATGGGAACGTTCCGGGGGCCGCACCGGAGCCCTTGCACTCGGGACATTCGGTAAGCGTCGTTATCTCGACATCGCGCTCGGTTTCGGCGGCAGCCTCTTCGAGAGTGATCGTCACCTCGGCAAGGATGTCCTGTCCCCGTGCAGGACCGGTCCGGCTCTGGCCACCCATCCCTCCGAAGAAGGTCGAGAAGAGGTCCGAGATGCCCCCGAAATCCGAGAACCCGGATGCCGGTGCACGCTCGTCGCCGAACAAGTCGTAATTCTGTCTTTTAGCGGGATCGGACAGCACTTCGTATGCATGACTTACTTCCTTGAACCGCTCGCCCGCGGACTCGTTCTCGGGATTCGCGTCGGGATGAAGCTCGCGCGCGAGCTGCCGGTACGCGCGCTTTATCTCTTCTTGAGTGGCGTCACGCGCTACTCCCAGAACGGCGTAGTGGTCTGCCATCACTCCATGCCGAGTTCGCTCAGCATGTGGCCGAGTTGCGCGGATACCTCGTAGACCGCGGCGATGGTGCGGCGGTAATCCATACGTGTCGGCCCGACGACGCCGAGCGAACCGAGAGCCGTTCCCTCGGGGCCATAGGGGGCCGCGACGACCGAACAGAACTGAAGGTCCGCAACGGGATTCTCCGAACCGATGCGCACCGAGACCTGGGCCCCGTCGAGTGCGTCCGCAAGAACCTCGAGTAACAGCCGACGATGCTCGAGAGCTTCGATCACATGTCGCACGGTCGACAGATCTGCGAACTTACCCTCGTCCACGATCGTTGCAGTGCCCTCCAGAAAGACTTGTTCGGTGTTGCGGTCGCCCTTCTGCTGCTTGAGTGCATGAGCAACGGCCACTACCGCAGGACGAAGCTCGAGCGGGAACCGATCGAGGAGGGCCGCGGTCGTAACCGATGCACCTTCCAATGCGGTGTCCACCAACGACCGGTTGAGCATGTCCGCGGCGCGATCGAGCTGCACCTCATCTAGATCGTCGGGCAGGTTGAGTATGTGGTTCTCGACACGACCGGTATCGGTGACGACCACCAGCATGGCGCGGGACCCCGAAAGCCGCACGAGATCGACGTGACGGATGAGGCTGCGATCTAGTGCCGGAGCGAAGACGATCGCCGCGTGATTGGTGAGCGACGACAGCAGAGCCGCGGTTTGTCGCAGCGCATCTTGCAACTCGAAGCGAGGCTCTCCAAAGAACTGCTCGACCATCTGAGCGTCGCGCGACGGGAGCCGCGAGTCGTCGGAGAACTCGTCGACGAAATAGCGATACCCGGCATCGGTCGGGACACGGCCCGAAGACGTGTGCGGGTGGTAGATGAAGCCCGCTTCTTCGAGGCCGGCCATGTCGTTTCTAACCGTTGCCGGAGAGACACGCAGGCGGAAGCGATCGACCAGCGTCTTCGAGCCCACCGGCTCGCCGGTCGACACGTAGTGCGACACGATGGCGCGCAAGATCCGCGCCTTGCGCTCGTCCAGCTCGGGGCGTGAAGGCATGGGCCTATCGTACCCGGATTAGCACTCTCATTGTGCGAGTGCTAATCACCCGGTGCCGGCCGGAGGCACTACCCAAAGGTGCGGGACATTGCGAGTGCTAATCCGCGGCCCTGCGGTACTAGCCGTATGTGCCGGACACCATGACGTTGTGATCGCGTCCCCCACAGACGGGGCAGCAAGGAAGAAGACCGGTAGCCAGCTCGCCCGTGCACACCGGGCACAGCCCCCGGAGCTCGACCAGCGTCTGCCCCTGGCCGATGTTCCCGTCGATAGCAAGAACCGTCTGGGTTTCGGGCTCGACGTGGACGACGTGGTCGTTCACGCACCGGTATTCGTCGGCCCTGTCGAACGATCCCCAGCGGGACGTGAACGTCAGTCCGCAGTCGTTGCACGTCAGGTTCCCCAGGTAAGCCACGCCCACGAGCATGGCACACGCGCGAATGCTCTTCCCACAACGACCAAGCTACGAGCGAGCCTCCATCTGTGTCGCGAAGTCCAACACGATCTTCCTACGCACGTCGCCGGACACTCCGAACTCGGCCCCGTTCGAGTTGCGGTACGAACGTCGAGTCGCCGGCCACACGATGCTGTTGAAGCCGGCCTGGCTGCCCGATAAGGCAGGTTGGTCGCCGAGTGTCAAAGGCTCTGCATGGATCCCACCGCACCCCGAGAAGTACGCAGCACCGAATGCGAGCGTCACGTTCGGGCCGGCGGGTCCTTGATCCGTTGAACCGCCAGGAGGAAGACGCAGCTGTAGTTGACCCGTTGTCTGCCCCCGGTAAGTCCACATCGATATCGCGTAGCGACTCAATGTCGTTCCTGCAGGCAGCACCGGCGCGACAACAGGACTCGTAACCCACTTCTGCAGTAGTGCGATCGCTTGGGGGATCGTTTCGATCTTGACTACTGGACCACGAGCGATCGGATGAGCTTTCAGTCTTGTGCCCCTGAGCTGCACGCGGACGTCGATATCTCTGTAGACCGCCGTGTGGCCGCGGTCTCCGCTCCCGTACACCAGGATCGGGACGCTCCAACCCCGTCCGATCTTGGTCGGATCGCCTGTCGCATAGCTCTGGTGCTCGAACGGGATCAGTCCCTTATCTACAGGGCCGCCCGTAAGCAACCTCTCTGTGATCGCTCCCCTGCCCCAGAAGCGCACCAGCTCGCCGGCCATAGTGACCGCGCGCCGGGCCCCGAGACGTCCGCCGGTCGCCGTGGGGGCCGGGCTCGTAGCCGCCGACCACGCATAGTTGCGGACGCTCCAGTGCCGCCGAGCTATGTCGTAGACGCCGAGATCCAATTGCCCGCTGCGATCTTTCAGCGTCGAATACATCACCGTCCCGTCCTGCGTGAGCGCGGGTTCGGTCCCATTGGGTACGCGTTCTCCAGATGGTGGTCGGACGAGCAACCCAGGTCTGTGCCTAAAAAGGTTATGCCGGAGCTTGAAGACACTTCGTCCGTGCGCTACTCGCACGACCGCCACATCCATCCCCGGCGTCGACAACCTGCCGGGAGCCAGCGCGATCGCTCGTGCCGATCGACCGACGAAGATCCGGTTCGCGTTCGGGCCGAGCGAGAGCCGTGGCTTCCCATCGATCCACTCAGCGAACATGAGCCGTCCGACTACGTATGACGGGGTCGGCGCTCCAGACCCCACCCGCCTGAAACGACCGCTTCCCAGCGACAAGGTCCAGATCTCCGAGCCTCCCGACCAATAGTCGTAGGCAGGAGTAACGAGCGCGAATGCCAGACGTTTCCCATCGGGCGACCATTGCAGGCCGGTCGCGCCGGCGTCCAAGGAACGGCCGTCGCTGCTAAGGGAACCGACGCGTGTTACATGCGTCCCGGTGGCGCTTGCGAGGTAGAGAGCTTGGCCCGCACCACTTGAAGCAAAGAATGCGATGGTGCGCGCCGACGGCGAGAACGTCGGCGACGTTACACCGGGCATATCTAGCAATCTGTGCGCACCCGACCCGTCGGAGCGCGCGCTCCACAAGTGCGTGCAGCTCACGAACAAGATGCCGGGGGCCGGCGCCGCGCTCTTCGGTTGACGAGTTCCCGGGAAAGGACGGAAACGATCGAGCGACGTGATCGACGACGCCTCGATCGTTCGGGGGGCCGAGGGCGCAACAGGCGTTGGCGTCTTACCGAGCGCTATGGGAGCGGCCAACGTGCAGATCAACAACAGCACAAAGGTTGCGGCGATGACGGGCCGTCCGCGTCTTACCGGCGGATCGACGAGGCTCACCACAGGCCCCGCTACCAGATCTTCGAGCTCCCACCGGCGTACCGCCATGTCCACCCCCCGGATCGTCGATCTCTACCTGGTAGACGCCCCGAGCCGCGTGGTGGTTCTGCCGAAGACCGAGAACTTTCCGTCCCGCCACGGCGTCCTCCTGATCATGAGGTGGCACCATGAACCCGAGCGCTAACAGTGGCGCGGGGAGGCACGGTGGACGAACCCGATCCCCAGCTGGTCGCGGCTGCCAGAGCCGGCGACACCCACGCGTTCGAAGAGCTGGTTCGCATCTATCAGGCGCCGGTGTGGCGGTTGGTCGTAACCCTCGTTCGCGATCGGTCGACGGCCGAGGACGTGACCCAAGACGCGTTCGCTCGCGCGTTCCGCTTCCTCCATCGCTATCGGGGAGATTGCAAGTTCACGACGTGGTTGCTCACGGTCGCGCGGAACTCGGCCGTGGACGAGCTTCGCAGGGGACAGCGGGCGAAGCGGATCGTCGACCTCGCCGGGTTCCAACCCGCAGCAGCCGCGTCGGACCACAGCATCGGCATCGAGGTGCGTGAGGCGGTGGGTGCCTTGCCGATCACCCTGCGCGAGCCGGTGGTGTTGATCGACATGTTCGGCGTCTCCTACAAGGAGACGGCCCGGATCCTGAACGTGCCGGAAGGTACGGTCAAGAGCCGGGTCCATAAGGCGCGGGCGCAACTAGCCGAGACACTCGGCGAACAGAACGCGGAGAATCACGGTGAGTCGTGACACGTGCGCCGACCGGCGCGTCGACATATCGGCTTTCCTGGACGGCGAATTGCCGTCCGATCGAACCGCTTCGATCGCCGAGCACTTGGCTACGTGCGACGAGTGCGCCGCTTATCAAGCGCGGCTCGAGCGCATCAGAAGCTCAATCCGCCTCCAGCCGGCCGATGACAACATCCCCGACCTGACGGCCTCGATCATGCAGCGCGTTAGATCGATGGGAACGCGCCGGGCGTGGTGGAAACCCGATCTCCGAGTGGCGACCATCGCTGCGGCAGCGACGATATTGGTGCTTGGAGGTGTCTTGCTCCCCGGCATCGGACGACATGCATCGGTGGCATCGGCCTCGGATATCGCGCAGTCGGTGCGC
>JAXDJM010000093.1:0-5205 GCA_034665605.1 Actinomycetota bacterium
GAACCGCCGTCCGCGCGCGCACAGCAACGTATCGGCGATGTTTCCGCAGTCGTGCACGAGAGCGTCGACGGTGCTCTCGTCGTGAAGACCCTTGGCGTAGAAGCTCAGGAGGTGCGCCGTCTCGATGCCGCGGCGGCAGCCTTGCAGCACGAACGTACGGATCTGGGGAAGATCCGTGCGGGTTTCGAGCCGCTGTTCGACGCTCTTCCGAACCTCGGCATCATCCTGTTGCTCGCCGTGGGCACGTGGCGTGTGTCGACCGGCAACCTCACGCTTGGAACCCTCATCCAGTTCGTCAGCTTGTTCCAGCTACTGGCGTTCCCAATGCGATTGATCGGATTCGTCTTGGCCGACCTGCCGCGCGCGGTCGTCGGCCACGATCGTCTTCAAGAGGTCTACCGGGAGCCGATAACGCTGGCGCGCGTCGAGCGCGGTATCGCGTTTCCCGATGGAGCCCTTGGCGTCAATGCTCGGCACATCTCGTATTCGTACGGCGAGCAGAGGATCCTCGACGACGTGTCGTTCGAGGTCAAGCCGAACGAGTCCGTCGCGCTGGTTGGGCCAACCGGCGCGGGCAAAAGCACTCTTGCCGAGCTACTGGTTCGTCTCGACGATCCGAACGACGGCGAGATCAGGATCGGTGATGTCGACCTTCGCCGCGTGTCTTCGGGAGAACTACAGGGATCTGTTTCGATCGTGTTCCAGCAGAGCTTCTTGTTCGCCGCAAGCGTCCGCGACAACATCGCCTTGGACAGTGGTGCTTCTGATGACGACATCGAGCATGCCGCGCGGCTCGCCCAGGCGGACGACTTCATCTCGGAACTTCCCTTGGGCTACGACACGGTGGTCGGCGAACGGGGCGTGACCCTCTCCGGGGGGCAGCGTCAACGCGTCGCCCTGGCGCGAGCTCTCGTCCGACACCCGCGCGTGCTGATCCTCGACGACGCAACTTCGGCGGTAGACCCCACCGTCGAGCGCGCCATACTCGACGGGCTACACAGAGACCTTCACACCACTCTGGTCGTGGTTGCCTACCGCGCCTCGACGATCGCCCTCGCCGATCGAGTGCTGTTCCTCGAGGGCGGCCGCATCGTCGCGGAGGGCCACCACGCACAACTTCTTCAATATCCGGCTTATGCCAGCCTTCTGACCGCGTACGGGAGGGGCGCGGCATGAGCCGGCTACCCACCACGACGGGTGCATTCGCGGTGTTGAAGCGCGGGATTAGAGAATCTCCAGAGCTCCAGCGTGGGTTGAGGTTTTCGCTGGTGTTCGCACTCGCGGGGGCCGGAGGGTCGATCCTGATCCCGATCCTGATACAGCAGATCTTCGACAAAGGCATATCCGCGACAAACTTCCGGCCCGGTTTCGTCTACACCGCGTCGGGGATCGCTGCAGTGCTGGTGGTGTTCGTGTACGTGGCCAGCCGCGAGAGCTATGCGCGCCTGGTCACGTACTCGGAGTCCGCGTTAAGGCAGCTGCGCGTGCGTGCGTTCGATCACATCCACGGGCTCAGCCTGGCGGAGCAGACGGCGTCTCGCCGCGGCATGTTCGTGGCACGGGTGACCGCCGACATCGACACGCTGGGCGAGTTCATGGAGTGGGGAGCGATCGCGTGGATAACCGGGTCGGTACTTATCTCGGTCGTCCTCGCCGTCATGTTCGTTTACTCGTGGCAGCTGACCCTTGTCGTAGTTGGCTGCGTGTCGCCTCTCTATCTCGTGCTGCGGAGGATGCAGAGAGGGCTGCTGGCCGCGTATGACCTCGTTCGGTCTCGCGTCACGGAGATGCTCTCGGAGATCTCGGAATCGATCATGGGGGCCGATGTCGTCCGAACGTACTCGCTCGACCGGATGATGGACAGGCGGCTCCGAGGCGCGATCGACCGCGAGTACGAGGCTCAGGTCAAGGCGGCGAAGTTCCAAGCAACGGTGTTCCCGATCGGTGACGTATTCGGCGGCATCGCCATGGCCGCCGCGCTCGCGGTCGGGATCAGTCTGAAAGGTCACGTCGGGATGACGGCCGGAAGGATGATCGCGTTCTTGTTCCTAACGAGTTTGTTGCTTCAACCCATCGGATGGCTGTCCGAGAGCTTCGATCAAACCCAGACGGCGATCGCGGGATGGCGCAAGGTCCTGAGTTTGCTAGATATCCCATTCGACCTGATCGAACCCGTTCACGGCCGCCACCTTCCGAGCGGGGCGCTCGAGGTGACCGCGCGACGGATGTGGTTCTCCTATCGCGATGGGGGCCCGGTGCTACGTGATGTCTCATTCCACGTCGACGCAGGCGCGCACGTTGCGATCGTTGGTGAGACCGGCTGCGGGAAAACCACGTTCGCTCGTTTATTGACCCGGTTGGCCGATCCCGACGAAGGATCCATAACTCTTGGAGGCATAGATCTCCGAGAAGTTGCTCCCGAGTCGCGGCGATCGGCGATACGGATGGTGTCGCAGGACGGATTCTTGTTCGATGACACGATCCGAGCCAACGTGGGGTACGGGCGATTGGACGCGAGCGATGCCGATATCGGCGAAGCCTTCGAGGCGTTGGGGTTGGGCGAGTGGTTGCGCGCTCTTCCCGGTGGGTTGGAGACGCGCGTGGGGCAGCGCGGAAGCAACCTATCTGTGGGCGAAGCGCAGCTCGTGGCGCTGGCGCGCGCGCAGATCGCTCAGCCGGGTCTGCTGATCCTCGACGAGGCAACGAGTGCGGTTGACCCCGAGATGGAGCGGGAGCTCGGGTTCGCTCTCGAGCGGCTGGCAGAGGGACGCACAACGATCACGATCGCCCATCGGCTCTCGACCGCCCAAGCAGCGGAGAAAGTCTTCGTGTTCGACCGAGGCCGCGTTGTCGAGGTCGGGACGCACGACGAGCTCGTCCAAGGTGAAGGGGTCTACGCCCGCCTGTACGAAAGCTGGTTGGGCAACATCCGCGCGGCTTCTGCTTGATCAGGAGATCCTGCGGAGGTGTTTGCGGAACGTGCGGACGTCTTGAGGCAGCCAGTCGGTGTGATCGTTGCGCCACCCCTCGAGATCTTTGAAGTAGGGGCTGTCGTTGGCCATGGCATGACCGATCACGTTCTGCATCCTGACGTGGTACTTAGATCGTAAGAATCGAACCAGTTGGAGGACCGACTTGATCTGCGGGTGACGAGCCAGGATCTGGCGATCCGCCCAGTGCGACCCTTGACCTGTCGGCTGGACCATCTCGATGCCGACGGCCACGTAGTTCAGACCTATCGCATGACGGCATCTGATCGTGGTCGGAACGAGCTGATGTATGACGCCGTCCTTCCCGACGATGAAGTGAGCGCAGGTGCCGGGGAGCTCGCCGCGGTCCGGCGTGTCCGAGGCAAAGGTGTTGCGCGCCGATGAGTAGCTATTGCCCCCGGTGAAGTGAAGGACGATCACCCGAACGTGCTTCAAAGCCCACCGAGCGTGCCCGTAGTGACGTTTCGAGTACGCCGCCATCTCGCGCTTGCGTTTGTGCCCATAAGGGATGGGCTCACGTCTGACCTGAGGACGCCGTGCGCGTCGCGGCCCGCCCCGATTGTCGGTCGCGTGAACCGCCGGAACTCCGATCAAATAGACGATCAGGATGGCTCCCATCAGCCGCCGCATCACCGAAGTGTAGAGGCGGGCTAGTCGTAAGACGCGGCTAGGCTGCCTCGGCAGATCGACGAACGGCGAGAACATGGCAGACAAGAACAAAGATCGAGCCGGCGAGCGAAAGCCGACGCGCGACGCCATGCAGCAGCAACGTAAGGCGCGCGATGCGGCGAAAGCTCAGGCGCTGAGGCGCGCCCGAACACGTATGTACGTGCTGGGGGGCACCGCAGTCCTGGCGGTGATCGTGATCGTGTTTCTCGTCGCCGGCGGTTCGGGCTCGCCGAACAAACCGACGCCTACACCCCTAAGCTCGGCCAGCTCGTTCGGCGGGCGTCTGCCGGGGTTGCAGACCGGAAACGCAGTGTGGCCCCCGGAGCTCAAGTTCTTGAAACAGCGTCTTCAGGACATCGGCCTTCCGGCTCTTTCGAAGGAAGGAACCGTTCTCCATATCCACCAACACCTCGACATATTCATAGGGGGCAGAAAAGTCCCCGTGCCTGCGGGGATCGGTATCGCGTCGGACAATTCGTTCATCGCGCCGCTACATACGCACGACTCGACGGGGATCATGCACGTCGAGTCCGACGTTCGCCAAACCTTCACACTCGGCCAGTTCTTCGACGTCTGGGGAGTGCGTCTCGATGCGCAGTGCATCGGTGGATACTGCGCGGGTGGGGGCCGAACGTTGACCGTCTACGTGAATGGGTCCACCTTTAGCGGGAACCCGCGGGATGTAGAGCTGACCTCTCACGAAGAGATCGTTCTCGATTTCGGAAACTCGTCCGAACAGCCGGCTCATATCCCCTCGAGCTACAACTTCCCTAAGGGCTACTAGCGGAACCCGGCTGATTCCACAGAATCTTCACATCCCCTTAGACGTTGTCGGGGATCCCTGTACTTAGACTGGCTTTCTTTGCCGCCCACGTCAGGAGACCCCACCCAAGTGATGTCGCACACGATCGAGGTCCAGGTCGAAGCGAGAGAGCGCCTCTCGTGTGTCGATCTCACCGACGAGCTCAAGCGCGCCATCAAGGACTCCGGCGTTGTCGAAGGGTGTGCGGTTGCCTTCTGTGCCCATACGACCTGCGCGTTGGTCATCAACGAGTGGGAAGAAGGCGTGCTCGAGGATCTGAAGGGCCGGCTTGACCTATTGGTGCCCAAGGATGCTTATTACGCGCACGATGACTTCGAGCGCCGGACGCAGAACGTTCAAGAGGACGAACGCGTCAACGGTCATGCTCACGTCATGCAGATGCTGGTTGGCGGTACGTCTCATGCGATCCCGGTGTCTTCCGGCGAGCCGGTGTTCGGCACGTGGCAGAGGCTTTTTCTTCTCGAGTTCGACGAGCCAAAGAGCCGCTCGGTCATCTTTCACGTTTTCGGCGGCTGAAAAAGTCTGTTTTCATCGCCACAAGTTGGGAAAGCCTAGGCGCGGGGAGGTGGCTTATGACAGACCAAGACAAAGACACCACGACAAACTCCGAAGAAGAAGAGAAGCCGGGTAAGCCGCTGGTCGACGAACCGACCGAGCCGGCTCTGAATCCCGACGACGACGACGAAGACTTCGACGAGACGGCCTCATGACCGAGGCCAAGGG
>JAXDJM010000094.1:0-26265 GCA_034665605.1 Actinomycetota bacterium
AACCCAAGGTCCTCGGTCGAAAGCGAACCGTCGGCCCAAGCCTTGTAAAAGGGATGGTCGAGCAAACGGTACTCAGCAGTTCTTGCGTCCAGCACATCCCGCAACCCAGTCATCGTCGCCCTCCTTATGGATGGAGATGCGGACGATACAGGGTGCTCGTTCTGCTCCTAGCGCGGAGCGGCTTCGAGGTTGCTCAGCCCGTTCCACGCAACGTTCACGAGGTGAGCAACGACCTGATCGCGCTTCGGTTTCTTCGCGTCCAACCACCACTGGCCCACCAACGCCACCATGCCGACCAGAGCCCTGGAGTACAAAGGAGCGAGCTTTTCGTCGTAGCCCCGAGCTTTGAATTGCTCGACCAAGACGTAATCCACCTGCGCCGCGATGTCTCCGATCAAGCTCCCGAAGGTGCCCGATGTCGTCACCGCCGGCGAATCACGTACCAAGACGCGGAAGCCATCGGGCTCCTCTTCCACGTAGGTCAGGAACGCGCGCGCCGACTGTTCGAGCATCACCCGTGGATGATCTGCATCGAGGGCCGCGGTTATGCGGTCCAGCAGCTTGCTGGTCTCGCGGTCGACGACAACTGCGTAGAGCCCCTCTTTACCGCCGAAGTGCTCGTAGACCACCGGCTTGGAGATACCTGCACGTTGAGCTATCTCTTCGATCGATGCCGCCTCATAGCCTTTTTCGCCAAAGATCGATCTTCCGATGTCTAGAAGTTGCTCTCTTCGCTCGCGCCCGGACATCCGGACGCGGCGTTGACTTTGGGGCTCCACGGAGCCGGCTACGACACGGATCCGTTCATCGACTTCGCCACGATCTGCTTGTCGGCGGCGACCTTTACGTCACTCGCCAAGTGCAGCTTCTCGAGCATCCGGATCGTTGCCGCGCTCAGATCGATCTGGGATCGCTCTAATCCGTGGATCGCGGATGATGGGAACGCGTGGTGGTTGTTGTGCCACGACTCACCGAAAGAGATCAACGCGAGCGGCCAGTTGTTAGTGCTGTAGTCGGTCGTCTCGTAGGGCCTCGAGCCGTAGAAGTGACATATCGAGTTGACGCTCCACGTGACGTGATGCAACAGGAACATCCTTGCGAGCCCACCCCAGATAAATGCCGTGAGCGCGCCCATGAAAGTACCGGTCACGGCGTAACCGACAAGGGCCGGAAAAGAGAGCGAGAACACGACCAGTGCCGGGAACGCTCGGTCCACTCGCCGCATGGCGGGATCTTTCAGAAGATCCGGAGCCCATCGCTCGGGCTGCGTCTTCTCTTTGGTGAACAGCCATCCCATGTGCGCGTGCCACAACCCTTTGAGGATCCCGCGCAGGCCGTCGTCGCCGTCGAGGTGTGGTGAGTGAGGATCGCCGACCTTGTCGGCGTAGGCATGGTGCCGGCGGTGATCCGAGACCCATTCGATGACCGAACCCTCGACTGCAAGTGAGCCGAACAACGCGAGCGCGATCTTGACCCCGTGGGGAGTGTCGAAGCTTTTGTGCGTCAAAAGGCGGTGATATCCAACGGTGATGCCGAGGCCCGACAAGACGTAGAACACGCCAAAGATCGCTAGATCCGTACCGCTCACAGCGCGTCCCCACAACGATGCGATCGCGATCACGAAACCTGCAAAGGGAACGACGGTTGCTATGAGGATCGAGATCCTCTGGGCCCGGTTTCCGGTTTCGGTCCTGGGAATGACCCCCGGGATGGTGGTCCCGGCGCTTGCCACGTCTTGACTCATCGCCCACTCCTCTCCACCTACACCTACGTCGCCGTAGCTTACGGTTGGGTAGGTTAGCAGCTTGGGGCGGGCTCGGCTAGCCCTCGGCTAGGGCGTGAGGATCAGGCGAAGGCGCCTAGCGGCCACTCGCAGCCCCACGGCTCCCATGACCATGAGGAAGCCTGCATGCCACAACAGGTCCGGTCCCACCACACCCAGCGTGAAAGCTCGGATCAGAGTGACCGAGTGATACAGCGGCGAGATCTGAGCGACGATCCGGAGCGCCGGTGGGTAGACGGTGAGCGGATAGAACGTCGCCGAGAACAGAAACAGCACCAAGACGAACATGGTTACCAGATCGAAGTCCTGCCAGCTGCGCATGTAAGTCGTCGCCGCCATCCCAACGGCCGCGAATGCGAATCCCGTCAAGAGAGCAGTCGGCACCGAAAGGATCGCGAGCGGCGAATGCAGCAGTCCACTGACCGCCATGACGATCAAGAACCCGATCGCGTAAAAAGCACCCCTCGTTAGCGACCAGCCGATCTCACCCAGGGCGATGTCGAACGGTTCGATGGGAGTCGCGAGCATCCCGTCGTAGGTCTTTGCGAATTTGAGCTTGAAGTAGATATTCATCGTCGACTCGTAGACCGCGCCGTTCATCGCGGAAGCTGCCATCAGCGCCGGAGCCACGAACGCCGCATACGCCACCTTGTGCCCGCTTGCGTCGCGCAGATCGCCGACCAACCGGCCGATGCCCACTCGAGCAGCGAACAGATAGAACAATGGTTCGAAGAACCCCGAAAAGAAGATGATCCACACGTGCTTGTAAACCATGACGTTGCGCTCGATCACCAACCGGGCGCGGCCCCCGAGAATCGTCGGCGGAGTGATACGCAGCTTCAGCGCGGTGGTCGTCACGGCTGCAGCTTCCTCTCGAATCCCTTCAAGGCGATCGCGTAGCCGACGACGATCAGGGCTACCAAGTACGCGACGTGGATGGGGGCCGAAACCTGCTCGGGCACGTGGAGTACCGCGGCTCGTGTCAGCTCTACCCCGTGCCACAGAGGCGTTGCGTACGCGACCGGTTGGAGCCATCCCGGAAGTTGATCGACGGGAAAGAAGGTTCCCGAGAACAAAAACATCGGCATGATCCCAAACCGGAACAACGTGCTGAGCTTTGTCTCCCTATCGATCCACGAAGTGAACGCTACGATGGGAGCTGCGAACGCCATCCCCGTTAAGACCGCCGGCCCGACGCCCGCAAGGCCGTCGATAACGGGAACGGCGCGGAAGAGCATCATGACGATGGCGAATGCCGTTGCCGCCATCAGAACCCTTATGCCGACCCACAGCAGGTAACCGAGAACGAGATCGGACACTTCGACGGGGGTTGCCAGCGCCGCGTGGAATGTCTTTATCCACTTCATCCCCGCCATCACCGGCCACGTTCCCTCGACCGCCGCAGTCTGCATCGCCATGGCAGCCATCAGCCCGGGAGCGATGAACGCCAGATATGAGAAGCCCGACAAAGCCTCGATCCTCGTCGAGTGGTGCACGAGCGTTCCCAGACCGAGGCCCATCGCCGCGAGGAAGAGGATCGGGCCCAGGAAGCTCGTGACCGCGCTCCCCTTCCACGTCCGGCGGTAGGCGCGAGCGTTCGCTTCGACAACGCGCAGAGGAACGGGCAACATCAGTCGACCAAGGTTCGCCCGGTTAGATGAAGGAACACGTCTTCGAGCGTGCTGCGCCTAACCACCGTGGTCTCGGGCGCGACATCTCTTTGTGTGACTTCCGCGAGGGCCGAATCGCCGTCTTCGGTGTAGAGCAACACGCGGTCGGGAAGAGCCTCCACCCGTGACGCGATGTCCTGGATACGTTCCAGAGCTTTTTCCTGCTCCCCTATCGGAAATCGAAGCTCCACGACTTCGCGCGTCGAATACTTCGATATCAACTCCAACGGAGACCCTTCCGCAACGATGGTGGCGCGATCCATAACCACCAGTCGGTCGCACAGCTGTTCGGCCTCGTCCATGTAGTGCGTGGTGATGATCAGGGTCGTTCCTTGTTGCTTGAGCCTGTAGAGCCTGTCCCACAACGCATGACGAGCTTGCGGGTCCAGCCCTGTTGTCGGTTCATCGAGGATCAACAGGTCGGGCTCGCTCACCAACGCCCGCGCTATCGTCAACCGCCGTTTCATACCGCCGGACAGTGACTCGACCTTGCTGTCTTTTCGCTCGTGCAGCTGCACGAACTCCAGTAGCTCCTTCACCCGGGCGCGAAGCGTCTCGCCCGACAACCCGAAGTAACGGCCGTAGATGTAGACGTTCTCGAAGACCGTGAGCTCGAGGTCGAGGGTGTCGTCTTGAGGTACGACGCCCAAACGGGTTCGGATCGCCGCACCGTCGGCCCCCGGGTCGCAGCCGAAGACGCGGAGCTCGCCCGACGTAACCGGGGACACGGCAGCGATCATCCTCATCGTCGAGGTCTTCCCGGCACCGTTGGGCCCGAGGAACCCGAACGCTTCCCGGCGGCGGATCTCGAAATCGATGTTGTCGACCGCGACGAAGTCTCCGAAGCGCTTGGTCAGGCCCCGGGCGCTGACGAGGGCGTCGCCACCGGTCTCCGTACTCGTAGATAGGTGTGGGTCGCGCGCGGGTTGCATGACCGCACAAGATAAAGGACTCGCTCCATGGGTCAGGAACCTGTGGATGCTCCTATCAGAGGAGTTTTCCCATTAGTCGGGCGCTACCGGAGCCCGATAAGGATCAGATCCGTTTGCGATAGCGATCGACCGCCAGCGGTGCAAAGACGGCGGTTAGAGCGATCATCCACAAGAACGCTTTGAGAAGAGTGCTTGCGAATGGACCCCCGAGCATCATCGCTCGCGTTGCGTCGACGACGAACGTGATCGGGTTCACTTTCACGAACCCCTGAAGCCATCCGGGCATGGACTGCGGCGGCGCGAACACGGAGCTCGCGAAAGTCAGAGGCAGGATGATGAGGAATCCCCATGTGTTCACGGACTCGGGACTGTGCGCAACGGATCCGATGAGTGCCATCGGCCAACACATGGTTATGCCGAACGCCACGACGACCAGAAGGGCGCCGATCCCCGGCACGAATCCGCCGTGGAACCGGAATCCAAGGAGCAAACCGAAGCCCGAGATGATCACGGCGCCCCACATCACGCGCACTGCATCTGCAAGGATCCGGCCCCCCACTACCGCGGATCGCGAGATCGGCAACGAGCGAAAACGATCTATGAGGCCGCGGTTGAAATCGTTATTGAGGCCGAGCGCGGTCTGGAATCCCGTGAACGCGATGCCCTGAACCATGATCCCGGGTAACGCGAATTGTAGATACGACTGGCTCGATCCCGAGATGGCTCCGCCCAGGACGAATACGAACAGCATCAAGAACATCAACGGCTGCACGGTCATACCGACGAGTTGTTCGGGGTCCGACTTGATGTGCAGGAGATTCCTGCGCGCGATGATCATCGAGTGCGCAAAAGCGGCACGCACGCCGACGCGATCGATCGTCTCGACACCCGCGCTCATCTACCGGCCCTCTCGAGCTCCGCCGTCCGGTCCTGATCCCCGCCACCTTCGGCAGGCTCTTCTTCGGCCGGATGACCCGTCAGGGCCAAAAACACCTCATCGAGGCTCGCGCGGCGCAGAGCCATGTGCGAGATCGCCACACCCGAGTCGTTCAAACGAGCCATCGCTTGTCCCAGGACGCCCGGCTCCGCTACCGGAACGGTGACCATCCCATCCGAGCTGTCAACTTGGCTCTCGCTCCCCGACAACTCTTCCAGCAGCCGCACTATCTGTTGCACATCGCCGTGATCTGCCGGCTGGACCTCGACCACCTGCCCGCCCACCTTCGCCTTCAACTCGTCCGAGGTTCCTTGGGCGATCACCCGGCCGTGATCAACGACGACGATGCCGTCCGCAAGATGATCTGCCTCGTCCAGATACTGAGTGGTGAGAAGAACCGTCGTGCCGGATGCAACCAACTCCTTGATCAGATCCCACAGCTGATGCCTGCTGCGCGGGTCTAATCCCGTCGTCGGCTCGTCGAGATAGAGGAACCGCGGACGACCAACAAGACTCGCGGCGAGGTCGAGCCGCCGGCGCATACCGCCCGAATACGTCTTGACCGCCTTGGCTGCCGCGTCGCTGAGATCGAATGACGTGAGCAGTTCCTTTGCCCGGGCCCTCGCGTCGCGGACGTGGAAACCCAAGAGTCGCCCGATCATGTACAAGTTCTCTTCGCCCGAGAGGAGCTCGTCGACGGCCGCGTATTGACCGGTCAAGCCGATCAGGCGGCGGACGTCACGCGGATGGCGGACGACGTCGAACCCACCCACCGCGGCGCGGCCCCCATCCGGCGCGAGAAGCGTCGAAAGGATCCGTATAGCCGTTGTTTTCCCGGCTCCGTTGGGACCGAGTAGTCCCAGCACTTGCCCCTCGGGTGCAACGAAGCTCACACCGTCGAGCGCTCGTAACGTGCCGAAGGTCTTAACCAGGCCTTCGGCCACGATCGCAGGTTCGTCCATCAATCCTCCCGTGTGGCGTACCAAAGGGTTAACACGCCATCTCACTCGTGGATTCCATCACGTGGTTGCCGAGCCAGGCTACGCGAGGGAGCACTCGCGTCCAAGGGGGGGTGCAGATTCGAGGGGCGACTCAGTCGGCTACGACGAAGGTCCTGCGTAGCGCACTACGGGCGATCCTGGAGTTGGCTCCGACATATAGGTGAGCCGTGGGAGACCGTGTGCATCGAAGGTCGCGCTTATGAAGTCGCCGGCGAAACGGGCCTCCCCCGTGCATCCCGCGGTGGAACACATCGGGCCCTTGTGCACGTCCCGCTCGATGGTTTGCACACGCCACTTGGGATGTGCGGAGTAAGCGTTGGTCGTTTCGGCCCACTTCACATCCCACGTCGATCCGGCTGGCATCGATGACGCTAGTTCCGGGGTTGCGCTCTGGTACCAGATCACGCCGACGTGGCCCGGAGCGCCGGTTGCGATCGCGGTGAAGGTGGACGTCCCGGTTGTCGTGCCCGGGATCGCCGGGAGCTTCTTCCATGTCTTTCCGGCGTTGGCGGAACGAGCGAGCACCACCTCGACGCCGGGTTTCCCGCTTCCGGTGTTGGCGCCTTTCGGTGTTCGCATATCGCTCACGATGTAAAGGGTTCCGTCCGAAGTGAAGCCCGCGCTCGGTAGTGCAGCGCCGCCCAGCAAAGGCGTTGTGCGCTCGCCACTCACCGTGCCGGTCGTTCCATCGAAGATGTGAAAACCGAGAGGGCCGCTTGCAAAGTTATTCGTCGCGGTCTGGTTGCTGGCGTTGTCTGTGAACGCTTGGAAGATCTGATGCGTCTTCGGCGAGCGGATGAGATCGCCCGTATTCGAGTTGAGCCCTTTGGTGGTCGTTTGGTGATACGTCCACGTCTGCCCGCGGTCCGCGCTCGTGAACAGAAGGGTCTGGTACAGCCCCTCGTTGGTCACCAGGTACTGCTGCTTGGCGGTGGGGGCCGTTATCCACATCCGATCGGTTCCGCCGGGAATGGCCGCCGCGTCACACTGGAGCGTCGTTCCGGCGTCGTCGCTGGTGCACACCGCGGTCGTGCCTGCGTACGGATAGTCGAACGCGAAGTAGAGGCGGCCCTTGGGATCGATTGCTATCGAACTATCCGACGCAACCTGCAAACCGCCCTTGCCGTAGTCCTTGTTGTAAAGGCTCGGCGGGGTCTGCGCCCACGTCCGCCCCCCGTCCTTGGACACGTAGAGGTATTGCAAAGCGCTTATGTACATCGTTCCGTCGGGTGCGACGACGATGTTCGGCTCGTTCCCATCGGTTCCGACCGTCACGGGGTGGCCGAGCGAAGGCGTCGCCTTGCCGGCATCGCTCGAGGGGGCCGCTACCGCGAACGCCAACGCGAGCAAAAGCGCTATCGCCACGACGCGGATACGACCCATAACTACCGATTCTCCCCTATCGACCCTGCTCCTGCGAGGGGCGTTAGAGGGGCGAGCAGGTTCCCGTCAGCGGCGGGCGAACCTTCGAACGGTTCTCGACGCGGCGAAAACCATCAGGACGCCCAAGCCGGCAAGCACGATGACCCCGCCCGTAGGGCCCGATCCATGATTTTGAACTTCGAATCGCGCCGGACGTGGGTTCTTGGGTCCGTTGCCGTTGGAGCCGTCGGAGTGCTTGTCCTCCTGAACGGGGATCACGGCACCGGAGTAAGGCTCGGTTACGCACCCGGTGTGTGCCGGGTTGCTCTTGCCGACTCCGTTGTTGCCGTCGCACTCGTAACCGTTGTTGTGATCGGAGCCGTCGGGAGCCTGCCCGGGAGGATTCTTGTTGTCGGCAGCTCCGACGCAGCCTGCGCACGGCTTGCCGGTCGCTTGCCCGTTTCCGTTCCCGTTCTGGGATGGCGATCCATCACAAGTGGAGTGGTAATTCCCACCCTCCGTCCCGGCGGCCTGATCGCAACCGTGAGCGGGCTGCCCGTTGGAATGCCCGGGGGCTGCCCACGCGGCAGGGACCGCCATCGCCATCGCTGCCACCAACGCGACGAGGATCTTTTTCATGGAAAACCCCTCTGCTCGAGATTTATCGGGTGTTTGCCGCTGGGAGTTAATCCCTTGGAAATTCTACCAGGACAAGATTCGTGGCCCCCCAGGGTGGCGGCTCCTCCATCGATGAGGAGGGTTTAGCGACTGCTTCGCCGAAATACTCCGTCGCGCGGGCATCTGGTTCGCCCGCCTCGAGCACAGGGGGTAAACCCATGAAACGAGCACTCTCGATCGCAGTGGCGGTCTCGGCCCTCATCGCCGCCACCGGCGCATTCCCGATCCACGCCTCGGCGGCGAAGGCGACAACGGTAGTGAAGGACCCCGCCGGTGACGCGAACGGCGTCAACGATCAAGGAGCCAGCGATGGTTCTGTCGGCGATCAGAACGCAGCCGGCGTGAGCACGGTCGGCGACCTCGATTCCGTGTCGTTATCGAACGATGCAAAGAACCTCTACGTAACATTTCTCACCGAGGCGCCTCCGCCGGCCACCGAGGGTGTGGGATATCGGGTGAGGTTCAACCCCACCGCGACGGCGGGAGCGCAATGCATCAACATCGAGGCGTTCTTCCCCGGCGCGGGAAACGATCTCACCGACTTCCAGGCTCAACTTCGTGACAGCTGCGGAGGAACCACTGTGACGACACCGTTGAAGATCTTGGGAGAGGTCATCACGGTTCCGAGGAAGCTCGATAAGGCATTCGCCGCGGGGGCCAAGTTGACGGCACCACAAGCTCAGAGCTTCGTGTGCGTCGGTAGCGGCGCGGCCGCTCTCGGGACCTACCCGGTGCTCGACACGACGAAGGTTGGAACCGACTACACGTTTACGAAATAGCGATCTAGCGAGCCGGTCTGACTGCGGGCCGGCTCGCTTCTTTCGCTATCCGTTGTACGCGGCTTCGAGCTCGGACGTTTCGATCTTGCTCATCTTCAGCATCGCCTGCATCACGCGGTTCGCCTTGGCCGGATCTTTGTCCTGCAGCATCTCGGGAAGCGATTTGGGGATGATCTGCCACGACAGGCCAAACTTGTCCTTCAACCAACCGCACTGGCTCTCTTCTCCCCCATCTGTCAGCTTCGCCCACAACTCATCGACCTCTTCTTGCGACTCGCAGTCGACGTACAAAGAGATGGCCTCGGTGAACTTGAATTCCGGCCCGGCATTCAGTGCGGTGATGGGCAACCCCTCGAGCTCGAAGGACACCGTCATCGCGGTCCCTGCGGGCATGGGACCCGCGTCTCCATAACGGCTGACTTCCGTGATGCGCGAGTTCTCGAACATCGACGTGTAGAACTTGGCGGCCCCTTCTGCTTGTGTGTCGAACCACAGGAACGGATGGATCTTCATGTTTGGCACTGCGTCTCCTTTTTGCTAGAACGACTACCGACGCATTCCGGACCGGACCCGGCAAGTCCGCCCCATGAAAACATCTTTTTAGATGCGAGAAAGCGGCCGGTGCGTCACACGAGTCGGCGTCACTTGCGGCTGCCGTTGAGACTGAAGGTGCGCAAACATCTCCTTTCCAGACGATGTGATAGACGACATCGACGAGGGACGAACCCGACCCTGCCGTAGTGCTGTGCGGGTCCGCCCACGGACCCATGGACTCGTAAGGTCCCAGCTTGTGGGGAGGCGTGATGCCAAAGCTTCGTGTGCACAACCTTTCGATCTCGCTCGACGGGTACGCAGCCGGTCCTCATCAGAGCCTCGAAGACCCGCTCGGTGTCGGCGGTACTCGACTGCATGAGTGGGTGTTCACGACCCGCGTAGGCCGCCAGATGCTCGGTGAAGACGGGGGCGACGAGGGTCTCGATAACCGGTTCATGGCGGAGGGCGTCGTTGGTATCGGCGCCACGATCATCGGGCGCAACATGTTCGGCCCCATCCGCGGCCCGTGGGGTAACGATGATTGGAAAGGGTGGTGGGGAGACGCCCCGCCTTATCACCACTCTGTTTTCGTGCTCACGCACCACGAGCGTTCGCCGGTCGCGATGGAGGGTGGGACTACGTTCCATTTCGTGGACGACGACATCGCAGCCGTTCTCCAGCAAGCCTTCGATGCCGCTGGTGGTCAGGACGTCAGACTCGGCGGTGGGCCTTCCACGATCCAGCAGTACCTCCGCGCCAAGTTGGTTGACGAGATGCATGTGGCCATCGTGCCGATCTTGCTCGGCGATGGGGAGCGTCTCTTCGACCACCTTGACGGGCGCCTAGAAGGTTACGAATGCACCGAGTTCGCGAGTTCTGAAACCGTGGCCCACGTCCGGATCTCAAAGACGTCCGTATAAAAAGCGGGAGGCCAACAGGCCTCCCGCTTAAAAGTAACTGGGACTACTTGCTCAGCGATACGTTGATCGCCTCAAGACCTTTGTCGTTCGAGCGCGACTCGTACGTAACTCTCGCGTCGATCGGCAGCGTCTTGACGTCGTCGCCCAGGATGTTGCGCTGGTGCACGAAAAGATTCTTCGTGCCGTCGGTGGGGACGATCCAGCCCTGGCCCTTGTCGTTATCGAACGACTTAACGGTTCCGTTTTCCATAAAAAACACCTCCCTTGACCTAATGAACGATGTCAAGAGAGGCGGCGTGTGTGCCCAAACTCGATTTAACGCTCGGGTGAATTGTGCTTCGTGTTTTGCAGTGTACCACTGACCCTAATGAATTCATTAAACAGAGGCGGCGCTACGCCCTATGAGTTTGTACACGCGCGAATAAATAACGCACAACGCGCTATCAAAAGCCACGTCTGTAGCTCACCGACGCGGCCCTTCCCCAGTTGAAGCTCGACTACTTAGCCGGCGCGTAGGAAAGGTTCAGCACGCCGGTCTCGAACGTGTCTTGGCGCAGGAGCTCTAGCGGATGAGTTGGCGTGTCCTCGAAAAGTCGTTGTCCCTTCCCGACGACGATCGGATGGACCATGAGCCCGAACTCGTCAAGAAGTCCGTTGGCCAAAAGCCACCGCGCGAGCGTTGCGCTCCCCGACATCCCGATATCGCCCTCGGTCTCATCCTTGATCCGTCGAAGTTTTCCGGCGACGTCGCCGGACACGAGGGTTGTGTTGTTCCAGGTCGCTTCCTTCAACGAGTTCGACACGACGAACTTGGGCACCTCGTTGATGAAAGACGAGAACGGCACATCGGGACCTTGCTTCGTCCAGTAGTCCGACCACTGTTCGTAGAGCACACGTCCCATTAAGAAGGCCGTGTACGTCTCCATCCCCTTGCCGATCGCGGCTCCCATCTCGTCGTTGAAATAGGGGAAGTGCCACTGATCCGGCGATTCGACGACTCCGTCAAGCGAAATGAAAAAGTTCGAGACGATCTTGCCCATTTCTTCTCCCTCCTCGGGGTTCTCTGAGCCACACGGCCCCCGGATTTGGTCTGCACCACTTTGGACTGGATCCGTTCCGGAAACCAGTCGCCGCCGCAACTGGGCCCTTCAGGAGGTGGTGGCAGCCCGTTCTCTCTCGACTAGAACCCGTCGGAGGATCTTGCCCGACGCCGATTTCGGAATCTCATCGACGAACTCCACAAGCCGCACCTTCTTGTAGGGCGCGACTCGTTCCGCCACGTAACTCATGACGTCGTCCTCGGTAAGGTCGCCGGTCTTCACGACGTAAGCCTTGGGGAGCTCCCCAGCTTCTTCATCGGGCACGGGGATTACCGCCGCGTCGGCAATGCTCGGATGCGTCAGAAGCAAGGCCTCTAGTTCGGCGGGGGGTACCTGGAATCCCTTGAACTTGATCAGTTCCTTCAGACGATCGACGATATAGAAGTCGCCTTCGTCGTCGACGTAACCGATATCTCCCGTGTGAAGGAAGCCATCTCCGTCGATCGTGTGCTCGGTCGCCGCTGTGTTGTTCAGATACCCCTTCATGATCTGAGGGCCGCGGATACATATCTCGCCACGCTCGTCGGGATCGAGCTCGTCACCGGTGGAGACATCGATCACCTTGGCCTCGGTGTTCGGTACGAGAGGGCCGATCGAGCCGAATTTGGTCGCACCATGCTGCGGACTGACGTTCGTGACCGGGCCGGTCTCCGTGAGTCCGTAGCCCTGAACCACCTTGCAACCGAGTCTCTTCTCGACCGTCTCTTGAACCTCACGACCAAGGGGCGCTGCGCCGGACACGATCAATTGCAAGCTAGACACGTCGTACTTCTCCACTACCGGATGCTTCGCGAGCGCCAGGATGATCGGCGGAACGAGGTAGGCACGCGTGACCCGGTACTTCTGTATCGCGCCGAGAAATTGCTCTAGATCGAAGCGAGGGAGGCTCACCACCGTGGCCCCGCGACTCAGACCCGAATTCATGATCACTTGTTGCCCAAAGATGTGGAAGAACGGCAGAACGGCGATCAGCGTTTGCGTCTCATCGGTCGCAAAGACAGGATCGGTTTGAAAGATGTTCGCGACGAGATTGCCGTGCGTGAGCATCACACCCTTGGGCAGGCCGGTCGTCCCGCTCGAGTATGGAAGTGCGATGACATCATCGCTAGTTATCTCGACGTTGGGAAGCTCGCCTCCGGGCACAAAGACATCGCTCAGCGGCGTTGCGCCTTCAGCTTCGCCGAGAACGAATACCTCCTTGACCGCGGACTTGCCCGCTGCCTCGAGCGCGCGATCGAGGAATTGAGGAATCGTCAACAGATATTTGGCTCCCGCGTCGTTGAGCTGAAACTCGAGCTCGTCGGCGGTGTACAACGGATTAACGGTTGTGCTGGCTCCTCCCAACCGAGCCACGGCGTGATAGACCACCGCGTACTCGGGCACGTTCGGCAGGAAGATCCCGAAGACATCTCCCTTACTGAAGCCTCGGGCGTGCAACCCCGCAGCGAGCGAGTCGATAGCGTCACCTAGTTCCGAGTACGTGATCGTTCGATCGCTTGCAGCATCGATCAGGGCGGGCTTGTCGCCGCGCGCGCGTGCTTGTTGCAGGATCAGGTGACCGAGAGGTTGGAACTCATAAGAGACCGTGGCGGCCGGGCTACGAAAGATCATCGTTCGCCGATGTTAGGGCGTTTCGGCAACGGGGGCAGAAAGGGTCGCGGTGGGCAAGCCAGCATCGGGGTTCTGCCGTCGAAACTGCTGTTGACGAACCGAGGCGGCATCGGATGATGTCGAGCTGATCAATGCCGCGACCCATAGTCACCGAAGGGATCATCTCGCTCCCGTACCGCCTGCCGAAAACCAACCTCTTCGGCGCGCCGAACGAAGTCGAGGCCCTCCTGCGTGTGACGAGCAATGCCGTCGAACAACGTTCCGAGGGTCCGGGTTGACGCCATCCCCATGTTCTCCGCAACTTGGTTGCATTGAAGTTTGAGCATCATTAACTGAGTGAGCGGCAGTTGAGCGATGCGGCGCGCTAAGTCCGACGCGTGCTCGTGGAGCGCTTCGTCGGGGACGGCCTCGAGTATCAGACCGATCCGGGCTGCTTCCGGGGCCGAGATCTCATCGCCGGTCAACAGATACCGCTTTGCCCTCTCCAGCCCTATGCGGTAGACCCACATCGCGGTTGTGGGAGTGCCCCAGACGCGGGCCGGTGGATAGCCGAATACCGCGCTCTCGCCCGCGACGATCATGTCCGCACACAGGACCATGTCGGTCCCGCCGGCGATGCACCAACCCTGGACCGCAGCGATCGTCGGTTTCCACGCGTACCAAAGCTTGAGATAGACATCGACGAAGCTGGACATGAGTCTTAGGTCGGAGATCGAATCCCAGGCGCGCTTCTCGCTCTCCTCCTTGTCCTGATACGTGACGGCCCAGTTGAGGCCGTAGCCCGCGCAAAAGGCTGGGCCCTCAGCGGTAAGCAGGATCGCTCGCGTGTCTTCGTCGCTGTCGGCTTCTTCGATCGCTGCCCGCAGGTCGTCGCGCAGCTGAGGCGTGATCGTGTTGTATTCCTCGGCCCGAGTCAGCACGATCGAAAAGACCCCGTCGGCCCTTTCGGTACGGAGGGTCGCTCGCGTCGTCACGCGGCAACCCTACGTTGACCCTTCCCGGTCGTGGAGTGGATCCGTCAACGGAACATGACGGACAAGGTTGCTCTCGTGAACAGAGCTACTACGCCCATACGACGAGTCGCGATGCTCTCTAGCCGGGAGTGACGTAGTCGAACGAGGTTGTGATCTCTTCGAGGATCTCTGGGATGGGACTGACACCGAGCCCGGGTCCTTGGGGGACGCGGATGTAACCCCCTTCGAGCACGAAGGGATCGGTGATGTCTCGCTCGTAGTAACGACCTGAGGCCGACACGTCGCCCGGCAAAGTGAAATTCGGCAACGCGGCCAGGGCCGCATTGGCTGCGCGTCCCAGACCGGTTTCGAGCATCCCCCCACACCACACAGGCACGCCATTGGCGGCGCAAACGTCATGGATGGAACGGGCCTGGAGGTATCCACCGACTCGTCCCGGTTTGATGTTGACGATCTGGCACGCGCCCTGCGCGATCGCATCTGCAGCCGCCCGCGCAGACGTTATCGATTCATCCAGACAGATGGGCGTCTTGACGATCTCGGCCAGCGCGGCATGACCACGGATGTCGTCTTCGGGCAGTGGCTGCTCTATAAGCAGCAGATCGAACTCATCGAGCTTCGCCAGATGTGGTGCGTCGGCGAGGCTATAGGCCGTGTTCGCATCGACTTGAAGCATCAAGTCATCCCCGAAGCGTTCGCGGACAGCGCGCACCGGTTCGAGATCCCATCCGGGCTCGATCTTGAGTTTGATGCGCACGTACCCCTCTTCGAGATAGCCCGACACTGCATCCAAGAGTTCGGTTATCGAATCCATGATGCCTACCGACACCCCGGCAGGAACGGAATCGTGGACGGCTCCTAGGTGCTCGGCGAAAGACTCGCCACGGCTTCGCAACTCAGCGTCCAGGATCGCCATCTCAAGCGCGGCTTTGGCCATCGGGTGACCCTTGATCTCACGCAGGATCGGCTCAACATCGCTGCCGTTCACGGCGCCGCGCGCGAACAAGCGAGGAAGCAGATGCGATTCGATCACCTGTTGAGCGGCCTCGGTGTATTCCGATGAGTAGAGAGGCTCTGCTCCCGCGACGCACTCGCCCCATCCTTCTGCTTCTGGCGTGATTACCTTGACTAGAAGAACATCTCTCTCGGTCTGGGTGCCGAATGAGGTGCGGAAGGGCCGGACAAGGGGAAGGTCGATCCGACGAAGCTCTACGCCGGTGATCTTCATTCAGGTCGGGTTAAGACATACCTACCGTCACGAGTCATCGAAGTAACGGTATAGCCGCGGGCGAGGGCCCATCGAAGGCCGGAACGAAGCGCTCGCCGCCACGCGACGGCTTCATCCGGCCGCTCCGCGCGCACCCGAACTATGTCCTTGGGAACAAGCGCTGTTAAGACCGCCGCTTCGACCCGCGTGAGCACGGGCATCCCCGACGTGTCCTTATCTAAGAGAGGTTTCGCTTCCGATAGATCTGCAGTAGCAAGTCGCCCCTGTCCTTCGGCAGCCGCAACAACCCGGTCCGACCTCAGATCCCACGCGACGAGGCACCGGTCTGATTCATCGTCGCGATTTACCGCGTCCGACATGCGCCCATAGAAATTCTCGTGATAGTCGACGATCTCGGCGCCCAACTTACTGATGTTGAAGTAGCCATTTCGCCCCACCAGGGGGTCGAACGTCCACGTCACTTCGTCGATGCCTTGGAACAGTGCCCAGGCTCGTTGGTGCTGCTTGAGAGCGAAGCCGATACTCCGACCTTGCTGCGAAGGTGCTATGCCGGTCATATGCGAATGAAGATGCATGTGGCTGTCACGCCGTCCGAGGAAACCCACCGATCCCCCTACGACCTGGTCCCTCCTAAAGGCTCCCGCGACGTAATTGCCCGTGTGCGTCAGCGCCGTAAGAATGCTTGTGTTCATCACGGGGTCCGCTCCGTCGGCAGCCCAGATCTCCGCGAAGAGATCGTTCACGGCTCGCAAATCGTCGGCCCCCTCGATGATCAAGACCGAGACTTCGGAATTGCGAGCAGCGCGATCGGCCGCCTGCTCGGCTCGATCTGCAACGGACGAGTCGACTAATCGCCTGGACTCCATCAGGTAACTCTGACACGCTCGTTCGTGGCTTCAATTGTCGGAGAAGCCAACGCCGCCCACATGACGTCGAAGAGACAGAAGGGGAACTTGCTTGGATGAGCGAGACCCCGTTGCTCTCGACCCCGGCGGGAGGTGTAATGGCGGCGTGGCAAAAAGCATGGTTGATACGGATCTCGGAATGATGTTCGCTCGAGCCCTCGCGTCGAAAGACTGGTCGACCCTGCGATCGTTGCTGCACGATGATCTCGATTTCCGCGGCATGACCCCCAGGCAAGTGTGGGAAGCAAGCGCGGACGAGCTCATCACCGACGTGCTCAGAGCTCACTGGTTCGAAGATGATGAAGTCATCGAAGAGCTCGTCGAGTGCGAGGTCCGGCCGGTCGGAGACTGCATCAACCTGCGATACCTCTTACGCATGCTCTATAAGGAAGGGCCGCATCTGATCGAGCAGCAGGCCTATTACAGAGCCGAAGACGGTCGCATCAAGTGGCTTCGCGTGATGTGTTCCGGCAGCATGCCCATCGAAGCCACACCCGCGGAGGGATGAGCCGCTCATTCAACAATGAGTGAGCCCCGGATCCGTTCATCCATGTGGCATGGCAGGGCAGGGCTCTGTGGCACTACTCAGCCACTCTCGGATACGAGACCATCAAGTGAAGCAGCGCAAACGAAATGAATCGAGAGGCCCAAGGCTTTGAATCTGAGACGAAGAAAGACGCCCGATCGGATGCCTCTCCTCGTGGGTCTGGCGGTCGTCGTCTTCTCGGCGATCTATTTCCTCTCGGATCTGATCGAGCTGGCCCAGGGTGGATTCTCGACCGCGCAGCTCGCTCTCACACTCGGAGCCGAGGCAGCGATCCCTATTTTCGTCGTCGGGCTGTACGTGTTGCAACGCCCACAGATGGGGCGGCTGGGCCTCGCCGGAACGATCGGCTATGCCTATAGCTTCGTCTTCTTCACCGGCACCGTGGTGCTCGCCCTCGCTACCGGGACCAAGAATTGGGACGCGTTGGTCGGCCAGATGGGCGTTTGGATGACCATCCATGGCGTGGTGATGGTCCTGGCGGGCACAGCTCTGGGGTTGGCGGTCGTGCGGGCGAGAGTGCTCCCACGTTGGACCGGGGTGACCCTGATTGCCGGCGTCGTTCTCATCGCCGCATCTTCGGCACTCCCTGATCTCGCACAGACGGTATCGGCTGGCGTCCGCGATCTCGCGTTCGTCGGCATGGGGGCATCGCTGCTGAACGGTCGGCTGCGGCGCACCGTGACCACACCGGTCCGTTTGGAACCACCCGCAGTCCAGAGCGAAAGGTATGCGTCGTGAGCACCATCCCAGTTGTGATCGGCACGGCACTCATCGGCGCGGGTTTCTTCGGGTTCTACCGGCCATGGCAGATGAAGTGGGGAACCACGACTGAAGAGGTCGCTCGAAGCATGCCGGGAGACGAACTTGTCTCATTCCCTACCTTCAACGCCACGCGAGCCGTCACCATCGAGGCGCTTCCGGAGGACATCTGGCCGTGGATCGTACAGATCGGCTTCGGTCGCGCGGGTTGGTACAGCTACGACTTCCTCGACAACTTCGGCCACCACAGCGCGAAGAATCTCCTGCCGGAGTTTCAACACATAGCGATTGGCGACCCCATCCCGATGGGTCCGGGCGGGAGCACGGGAGTATGGGTGAAGGACTTCGAATTGGGTCGGTCAATCTTGTGGTGGAACCAGAAGAGCAAACAATCCACCTGGGTTTGGACACTGGACCCGATGCGCGACGGAACGACTCGTCTAGTGACCCGGGTGCGCTCACACTCCACTTGGCGACACCCCTCAACCGTCATGTGGCTTCCGATACTTGAAGTGGCGGACTTCCCCATGATGCGTAAGTGCCTACTCGGCATCAAACGGAGATCCGAGCGTCTAGCTCACAGATTGCCTGAGAAAAGGGAGAGTGCCAAATGGTTGCAAAGACAGTGACGCGCGCGAGTTTCACCAGCGACGAAGCGAGCGTGATCGCCAACGCACTCGGTATCGACTACACCAACGGCCCATTCGGTATCGATCAATTCAGGGCCGGCCTCGATGTCGAGCTGGAGCACGGGGCAACCGATCCCGAGACGAATGTAACGGGCGACGATCCGATCGTGACCGGAAAGATCGCTCTGGCGCACCTTCGCGAGCTTCCCGACTACTACACGCGGCTCGCAATCATGGAAGCAGAGGCCGAGCACCATTAAGAGATCTCTAGGGGAATCGATGCCTCTTCAGTCACGGAGCGCTCCGACCACGGGCGTCGCTCTTTACTGGCTTCCTCTAGGCGCGGGCGGCCGCTTCGTCCGATTCAATGGCCGGGTATACGAGACGATCCGAGCGCTCCTAGAGCACCGACGCCCCCTCGCCCTCTACCACTCGGCGCTGGAGATAACCGTGCCCGAGGGTCGCTACGTGATCGAAAACTCCTGGCCGATCCCGGACGGCAACGGATTGTCCCGGGGTGTTGTAGTCGACGGTCCGGTTGGAAGCCGGATGCTCGAACGTTTCCGCACCTTTCGCTATGAGATCCGCCGCTGGCCAGACGGAATCATCGCTGACATCAGCGAAGCTGTAGAGAGTCCAGTGCTCCTGACCGACGACAACGATTGTGCACGTCGTTTGCTCGATCTTGTCGAAACCGTTCCTCCCCTTGTATGGGGCCGGGACGAGCTGGGCATCGGCGACATGTGGAACTCCAACTCGGTCATCTCATGGTTGTTGGAGCGCAGCGATCTCGCGGCAGAGAAGATTCGGCCGCCGACTGGCGGAAGAGCACCCGGGTGGGTCAGCGGCATCACTTATGCCCGGCTCAATGAGTGGGGGCGGCAGGGCTCGAACCTGCGACCAACGGATTATGAGTCCGCCGCTCTGACCAACTGAGCTACGCCCCCGTTGCGCCCAACAATACGGTTTCCGCAGGTCAGAGGCGAAAACGGTCTAACCGTTGAAAACCTTTAACGACCATTCGCGACAACGAAAAGCCGTTCGTACAGGGACCACTTGGGGACCAGTGCTCGTGGCCATCGTGATGGCGATTCGGTGTAATGGGCGCCGGAGCTGGACGGCCCCAAGGTCGCCCTCACTCTGATCGACCAGCTGCCGCTCGCGGGTTATCACGCATGGCACGTCGCGCGCGCCGACATTCTCCGCAGGCTCGGCCGAAACACTGAGGCGAAGGAGTCGTACGACGCCGCCATCGCGGCCACTCGGAACTCCGCCGAGCGCGCCTACTTGAGCAGGAAGCGCGGCGAGTTGGTCTGAACGGTCTGGCGGCTGGACTCAAACCAGCTATCCACGGAGTATGAGTTCCAGCTCGATCGACCGATGACCGATGAGGCAGGAGAATCCCCGTCAATGAGCAGTGGAACATAGACCTTGAAGCCGAAGTTGTGGATCATCTGGGCCGTCGGTTCATCAATCCTCTTTATCGCAATGACCGGCTGCTCGGGTGACAAGTCCCCGGCACAGTCGAGCCACAGGTCTGCGGCATCGCCTTCGTCCACGGCCATCACCGGACCCGCTGAGGTCAGTCATTCAAAATTGCCCGGCATCCAATCGCTCAAGAAAGCTCGTGCGGTGCAGATCAACGAGACGCCAAACATCGACTGGACGCTCGTCGCATACGGGAAAGCATGGGTCAAGGGCGTCGGAAAAGGGATCGGGATCTTTGACGCCAAGACCGGGCATCCTCTCGGAAGCGTGCGGGTAGAGCAGGGCCCTTGCGCCGCGATGGATGCCGCGTTCGGCTCAATCTGGACCGCCACATGTTTCACGCCGGGAGTCGCTCGCATCGACGCGCGTACGGGGCGACTTACCGGATTCACCAAAACCGCCGACTTCGATAGCGAGTCGACGATCGGCGCCGGCGAAAAAGGCGTGTGGATCGTGACGAACGGAAAACGATGCATGGGGTGCCTCGTCGTCCGCATCGATCCTAAGACGATGAAGATCAGCAATCGATTCCACGTTCCTGATAGAGCAACCGCGGTGCGGGCGGGAGCCGGAGGAGTGTGGGTGACCTATAACAGCAACGACACCGTTCTTCACCTCGATCCCCGGACAGGTGCCGTCGTTGCGACGATCCCTGTCGGTGAGGGACCGCGCTTCTTCGATGTCGGCGACGGTGGCGTGTGGGTCATGGGCCAATCCGATGGTTCGTTGTGTCACATCAACGCGTCCGACGATTCGCTCGTCGGTTGTTCCGTGATCGACAGGAACGGCGTCGCGGGCGGCGATCTCACTGTGGGAGATGGTTACGTGTGGTTCAGGGGGTCGGCCGAGCTTGTTACTCAGATCGACGCGCGCACCGGCAAGGTCGTCCGGCGGATTGGTCGCCCCGAAGGAAGTGGCTCAGCGAGCGCGGGTTCGGGAGAATTGTGGATCACAGCGCACGATGTGGCACACATCTACCGGGTCCCCGAGCACTGATCTTCAGTGGGGCGGCTGGACTCGAACCAGCGACTAGGCGGGCTGTTGTCGGTTGAACCAAACTTCCCCTTTTAGCCCTTTCTGCACAGCTGCGTATACAAACCCCACATAAGGGGTGTTTCACTCATGCAGTTGCGCCACCATCACGCGGCGATCCAATCGGACCGAAGCGGGGGGCGGGCATGCGTAAGTCGTTCATGGCGGTGGCGGTGGCGGTGGTCATCGCAGTGCCTGTGTCGTCTGCAGGAGCAACGAGTTCCCACCACATCTCTTCTTGGAAGCGCTCGGCTCCAACCGGATCACATTTCTGGAGTGATTCCCGGGTTCGCAACGCGGTCGCTTTGCCTTTCCATCCTCAAAGGCAAGGCCTCCCACGTATCGCCGACTCCGCCACGCAAAGTCGCCCTTTGTGGGTCCCACCCAAAGCACGGCGTCGGATCACCCGTGGTTAAGCACTCCAGGGAGGAGCCGAGTCACGCCGTCTGACGCTGAAGGAAACGGGACTCGAGCATCCGAAGAGCGCGTCGATGGATCTGACAGACACGCGACTCGGTGACTTCTAGGTCTCCGGCTATCTCCTTCAGCCGTCTGTTCCCGTAATAGATCTCCATGACGACCTTGCGCTCGAGAGAAGGCAGGTGCGCGACCGCGCGCTTCATCTCCCGATAATCGTCTGCCGTGGACGCGATCTCCTCCGGTCCGTCGTCGCCGTCCGTCACGTAGTCGCGCAATGGAATGCCCCGATCGCCTACACCCGATTGAAAATCGACGACCACGACAGAGTCCATCGAGCCTGGGTGCCGCCGGCGCCGCGACGCTCGAGGGAACCAACTAAGAGCCCTCAGGCCATCTTTCATCGCGCCGGTGATACGGAGCGAGCCGTACGTGGCGAAAGAGAATCCGAGCTCGGGGCGAAACTTGTCGATCGCGTCGAGTAATCCCAGCACGCCGAAGCCGTGAACATCTTGACGATGCGATGGGTGGATCGAGGTGCCGATCTTTCGTGCGAGGCGGTCAACCAGCGGTAGATAGTGGCGGGCCAGCTCCGCTCGGATCTCTGGATCCCTGTCGGCGCACCACGAAGTCCATAAAGCGGTCACTTCGGACTCTGTCGGACTTTCCATTCCTCAGCCCTCACTCAGCCTCAGTAGTTAACAGACCTCACAAGGATGAGCGTGAAGGACCCGGGGGCCTATCCCCCCTCAGGGTGGATATCGACCCCCGTTCGGCGGGGCGGGCAGTGCCCGAGTCACACGTGCCCGGCTCGAGCGAAGAGGACGATAGATCGGACGAGATGAAGCTCCGGGGGCGGGACTCGAACCCGCAACCCTCCGGTTAACAGCCGGATGCTCTGCCAATTGAGCTACCCCGGATCGGCGGCCACATCCTAAGAGGCCCGGACCGGGGGCGAGATTGGGTCCGAGTTGCAGCGGGCATACGATTCGTCACCACATCGCACAACCGACCTTGGGAGGCAACCATGAGGGGACGTATGGGCATGTTGATCGGTTTCGGCGCGGGGTACGTGCTCGGCGCCAAAGCGGGCCACGAGCGATACGAGCAATTACGCCGCCTTTACGAGAACCTCTTGTCGTCGCCCGGCGTGAGGCGTGCGTCCGGCAAGGCAAAGGAAGCGGTGGGGACGGGACTCGGGCAAGCCAAAGACATGGCTTCGGAAGGCGTATCCAAAGCGACCGGCGCGATCAAGGATCGGCGTTCCGGAACCGACGGCCCGACGGGACTGACCGTAGCTCCGCCGCCGGACTACTCGAGGTAGTCGCGCAGCTTCTGGCTCCGCGACGGATGCCGGAGCTTTGAGAGAGTCTTAGATTCGATCTGCCTGATCCGCTCGCGGGTCACGCCGAACGTCTTTCCAACTTCCTCGAGCGTGCGCGGTTGGCCGTCGCGCAGACCGAAACGCATCTCGATCACGGCCTTCTCGCGGTCCGACAACGTATGTAGCACCGACTCCAGTTGTTCTTGAAGCAACCGGAACGAGGCCCGCTCGAGGGGGACGACGGCTTCAGAGTCTTCGATGAAGTCGCCGAGATGCGAGTCTTCTTCTTCCCCGACCGGCGTCTCAAGAGAGACGGGCTCCTGTGAGATCTTCTGTATCTCCCGAACTTTCTCGGCCGAGAGTTCCATCTGATGAGCGATCTCGTCGGCGGTCGGTTCGCGACCCAAGTCCTGCAACAACTGGCGCTGGATGCGAACGAGCTTATTGATCGTCTCGACCATGTGGACCGGGATCCGGATCGTTCGAGCTTGGTCGGCGATCGCCCGAGTGATGGCTTGGCGGATCCACCACGTCGCGTACGTCGAGAACTTGTAGCCCTTGTGGTAATCGAACTTCTCGACCGCGCGGATCAAACCAAGGTTGCCTTCCTGGATCAGATCGAGGAAGGCCATGCCGCGGCCCACGTATCGCTTAGCAATGGAAACCACCAACCTGAGGTTCGCTTCCACCAAATGACGCTTTGCCATCGCGCCATCGCGCTCCAACCAGGTCAGTTCCCGCAACTCGTCTTCACCGACGTGGTCGTTCTGTTCGAGCTTCTCTGTCGCAAAAACGCCCGACTCGATGCGCCGCGCCAGCGAAACCTCTTCCTGCGCTGTGAGCAGTGCTACGCGTCCGATCTCTTTCAGATACATGCGCACCGGGTCGTTGGTCGGAGCCTTGAGAGCCATCTCGACCTCACGCCGGGCTCGGCGGCGCTCTTCATCAGCATCTGCGGCCGATTGCTCTTCTTCCTCGGCCGGAGCGCTTGCCTCTTCGACGATCGCTTCATCCTCGACAACGTCGACGCCCGATTCGACGAGTCGCTGATAGACGGCATCGGTCTCGTCTGCGTTGAGCTCGAGAGTCGAGAGCTTCTCGGCTAGATCCGCTGCCGTGATCGAGCCCTCTTTCTTGGCATCGCGGACGATCGAGACGACCTCGGCCTGGGCAGGAGAAAGCTGCGTGATCGTTCCGCCGGAAGAGTCTTCCTTCGGAAGCTCGTGTTCCTCAGTGCTCATTGACGGCCTCTTCTCGCACACTTCGAAGTAAGTCACGCCGTTCGGCTTCTAGCCCAACGAGCTCGGTGAATAGCTGGTCGTGGCGCGTGGGGTCGTCGAGCGGATTGATGTCCTGAAGCGTCGTCCGCCGGGTCTTTATCTGCCGCTCCAAACGGAACACCTTGAGGCGGTTCACCAGCTCGCGCGCCTTGATCTCGTCCTCTTCTGCAGGTTCAACCCCGACGGTGAGCTCTGCGAACAGAGACAGAGCATCGGGGCTCAACGAATCCGCCATGTCGGCGCCGACCGCGCGTCGTTCATCATCGGACGCTTTCATACCAGCGCGGAACAGCTCGCGGCGCGCGGGAGAAGTGAAATCGCTCTCGTCCACGGACGCGGCCAGCGCTCCTACTTCACGCGGTCGCGTCAATAACAATTGCAGCGCCTCCCGTTCGACCTTCACATGCCCGGGGAGACGGCGGTCGCGATCTCTTTCGGTCGTTCCCCCCGCTGCCCCCGAAGACTCCGCCGGTTCTTCCTCAACTGCCCGCTGGACCATCTCCGGGTCCACTCCGATCAGTCGAGCGGCCATAAAGATGTACTGGCCACGCGCTATCGGGTCAGGATGCAACCCTAGCACCTTGGTTGCTTCACGAACCGCACGCGCGCGCGCTTCGGGAGTATCCAAAGCAAGCTTTGCGACCGTTTGCTCGAGCATGAATTCGAGCAGTGGCTCGGCCTCGTCGACGAACTTCTTGATCGATTCCGGACCGTCTTCTGAAACCACATCTGCGGGATCGCGTCCTGTGGGAAGTGGAGCCACTAACACTTCGATCCCTATGCGATGGTGGATCCCGAAACCACGTTCGGTGGCACCCTTTCCGGCCTCATCGGAGTCGAACATCAGCACCGCGCGGTCTGTGAACTTCTTGAGTAACTCAAAGTGTGATTCCGCTAAAGCGACTCCGTTCGTCGCTACCGCTTGATTCACTCCCGCTTCGTGCAGGGCAATCACATCGGTGTATCCCTCGACCACGATGGCCGCTTGTCCCCGAGCGATCGACGACTTGGCACGGTTCAGGCCGTACATCACGCGCGACTTCGAGAACGCCGGCGTCTCGGCCGAATTGAGGTACTTCGGCTGCTCGTCACCAAGAGCGCGTGCCCCGAAGCCGACGACGTCGTCCTGGAGGTTCCAGGTGGGGAAGATGACCCGCCGTCTGAACGTGTCGTAAAGGCTGCCGTCGCGCTGGCTCGACCGCCCTAAGTCTGTCTGCTCTACCTCTGGCCGGGAGAATCCAAGGGACATGAGGTGCCGGCACAGAGCATCCCGGCCCGGCGCCCAGCCGAGCTGCCAGCGCTCGGCGACCTCACGACCGAATCCCCGCCCTTCGAGGTAGCGACGAGCATCGAGCCCATCGGGAGACTCCATGAGAGCCTTGTGGAAGAACGCCGCCGCGATCTTGTTCGCCTCGACGATGCGCGCTTTGAGCCCGCGCCCGGCAGCTTCTCCCGGGCGCATCTCTTCATAACGGAGCGCGAAGTTCGTCTTTCGAGCGAGCCACTCGACGGCTTCTGGGAACGGCAGGCTCTCGGCGCGCTCGATGAATTGATAGACGTTTCCGCCGAGCGAACAACCGAAGCAGAACCACACACCTTTTGCCGCGTCGACGGTGAACGAGGGTGTCTTTTCGGAATGGAACGGACACAGGCCCTTGAAAGTGTGATTGCCGGACCGCTTGAGGTGCGTGTAACCGGAGATGACCTCGACGACGTCGGCCGTATCACGCAGGGTTTCGATGTCGTCTGGATTGATTCGAGCCATCAATTCACTTCCTGAGCGCGCGAGTAGATCGAGCGGGGAAGGCGCCTCATCCTAAGGCGGTGAGGGCCGGCGAGGGACCCTCCACCAGAGACTCGAAAGTCCTCATCGCAAATCGATCGGTCATCCCCGCTACGTAGTCGACAGCCTGGGCTTTCGCGTCCCCGTCTTCGGGTAGCGCTTCGGAGGCGAAGTGTTGGAGGAGGGTGAGCACGATGCTCTCAACGGCTTCCCGCGTCGCTGCCCCAACTTGGCCCAGGTAAACGTGCTCGAACAGGAACGATCGTGTCACGCCCATCGCCTCGAATATCCGTTCGCTCATCCGGATCTCGGTCAGATCACCCGACACGTCGACGATGTCCTCGACCATCGTCCTGATCCGGGTTCCGTGATCGTCACCCAGGACTTCACGAGTAATGGCAGGAAGTTCTGCGATATCGAGCAACTCCGCACGCACGGCGTCATCGATGTCGTGATTTATGTACGCGATCCGGTCGGCAAAGCGAGCTATCTGACCTTCGAGGGTCGCCGGCATCGGCATCGACCATGTGTGATTCGCGATCCCGTCCCGGACCTCCCACGTGAGGTTCAGATCCTCGAGCACGTCCACGAT
>JAXDJM010000095.1:0-4362 GCA_034665605.1 Actinomycetota bacterium
CGCGTTCGTCGTCGGTTACGGGCTCGATTTCCAGGGTCGATACCGAAATGTGCCCGATATTCTCGCCGTGCGAGACGTGGCGCGGCTTGCCAACCAACCCCTTCTGCTCGTCGACGAGCTGTTCGCGCCCGCTCGCTAGACGGCGATATTCAGCGCGGGGCGAGTGTTAGCCTCACGTCCATGATCGAGCTGCAGCTCGTGGGGGTACGGGTCGAGCTCCCATCGAATCAGCCGATAGTCCTGCTCAAAGAGGCAGAAGGCGATCGCTATCTGCCGATCTGGATCGGAGCCGTCGAGGCAACCGCGATCGCATTCGCGTTGCAGGGGATACAGACACCGCGTCCCATGACGCACGATCTGATCAAAGACATCCTCAATCAGACCGACGTCCAGGTCGAACAGATCTTGATCTCGGACCTGGTCGACCAGACCTTCTACGCGACGATCCAGATGCGGCGCGCCGGCCAGCTCGTCGAAGTGTCGTCCCGACCGTCCGACGCGATCGCGCTCGCGGTGCGCTTGCAAGCACCGATCTTCGGAGCCGAGGACGTCCTCGGACAAGCCGGGATCGAGCTCCGCGATGAAGAAGAGAGCGAGGTCGAGAAGTTCCGCGAGTTCTTGGATCAAGTCAGCCCGGAGGACTTCGCAGCAGGGCAGTGACGGGTAGCACCAAGTCTCAAGTCCTGCTTAATGGTTGTCGTTGACATCGCCCATGCGCGGGCTTACGCTTTGCACCCTCGTAACTACGGACTTGTGACTCGCCCCGGGCCAACCGCGCGGGCATGTCGGGAGGTACGGCGATGGAAGAGCTCGGCTACAGAGGCCCGCAGACCTGCAAGATCGTTGGGGTCACTTATCGGCAACTCGATTACTGGACCCGGACGGGTCTCGTCGTGCCGTCACTTCAGGCCGCGCAAGGATCGGGCACCCAGCGCCTCTACTCGTTCAACGACCTGTTGCAGTTGAAGGTGATCAAGAGCCTCACCGACGCGGGGGCAAGCCTCCAAAAAGTGAGAGAGGCGATCGACTACGTCCGCAACGAGATATCCGGTGACTGGTCGAGCGTCACCCTGGTGACCGACGGCAACGGCGTGTACGCGTGCACGCCGGACCAGGTCCTCGACCTGTTGCGCAAGGGACAGGGCGTGCTCGGGGCGGTCGTCGCCGTCGACCAGATCCGCGATCAGTTGCAAGGAACTCTGCGCGAACTGCGGCCGACTGCTGTGTCCGTGAGTTACGTTGCTCCAGACCGAGATGGAGTCGAAGCGAAGGAGGGGTAGCGATCCCGGAGGGCGCACCGTCCGACCTCGGACGCTCTCTTCCCCACGAGCGCGTCAAGTTCGCACATAACAGCGAAAGGCAGTTCGCAAAACTCCTCGACTTCTACGAGATCGAGTGGGATTACGAACCCACGACATTCGAGATCGCGTGGGATCGCGACCGCAATCCAACCCAACGTTTCTCGCCCGACTTCTACCTGCGGGCGTTCGACCTCTACATCGAGATCACGACCCTTAACCAGAAGCTCGTCACCAAGAAGAATCGCAAGGTCCGCCGTCTGCTCGAGCTCTACCCGGGCGTCAAGTGCCGGATCCTGTACCAGCGTGACTACCTGAATCTCCTGGTCAAGTACGGGTTGGAGGAGCCGTCGCAGGGGGCACTGCTGGGCGGAGACCACCCCGAGCCGGGCAGCCCATCCGATCTGTTCGGGTTGACCGGTTGACCCCAGGGGGCCGCGCCACCCACTTGCTGGACGAGCATCGGGCACTGGGGGCCCGACTCACCGAGTTCGCGGGTTGGGACATGCCCCTTCAGTACGTAGGTGTCGTCTCGGAGCACAACGCGGTCCGCACCGGCGTGGGTGTGTTCGACGTGTCTCACCTCGGCAAGCTTCTGGTTTCGGGACCCGACGCAGAGGCCGCGGTCGACGCTGCGGTCACTGCGGACATCGCCGCGCTCGAGGTGGGCCGGGCGAGCTACGCGCTGGCCTTGAACGACGACGGCGGATGCATCGACGACGTGTTCATCTACCGGCTCGCGCCCGACGAGTTACTGGTGGTTCCCAATGCAGCCAACGTTGCCGCGGTCGCTACCTCGATAGAAAGCTGCGGCGGCTCGCCGACGGACGAGTGGGCGCGCTGGGCGATCCTTGCGGTGCAGGGGCCGGATAGCTTCGACACGTTCATGCGTGCGTTCCCGACGTCGGGAGCCGACGAGCTTGCGTTCCACCAGATCGCTCCGCTCGACGTCTTCGGATCCGAGGGGATGGTGGCCCGTACCGGGTACACGGGAGAGCGCGGCTTCGAGTTGTACGCGCCCGCCGACACCGCGGTTCAGGCATGGCGAGCATTGCTCGCCAATGGAGCGACCCCCGTCGGCCTCGGAGCCAGAGACACCCTTCGCCTCGAGATGGGCTACGCGCTCTACGGCCACGAGCTCGCCCCGGACATCGATCCGATCGAAGCTTCGGTGGGATGGGCCGTCGCATGGGACTCGGGCTTTCGCGGGCGGGATGCGCTTGCAAAGATCAAGGAAGCCGGAGCCATCCGCAAGCTCGTTGGGCTTCGCTGCGTCGATAGGGGGGTGCCACGCCAGGGATACGAGGTTGCGGTCGACGGCCGGACGATCGGGAGTGTCACGAGCGGCAACCATTCGCCCACGTTGAACACCGGGATAGCGCTGGCTCTGTGCGAACGCGATGCCGTCCCGGCGGTCGCCGGCCACGCCGGCATCGTGGCGCGGGGACGCACCATCGACGCGGTTATCGTGAAGCCCCCGTTCATCGGCAAGGACAGATGACCGGGTCCTTCCCTAAAGTCGACTTGTAGACAAATAAACCGAGAGCGAGCCAGTGGATTTCGTTCCTCACACCGCCGACGACGACCGCGCGATGCTCGATGCGATCGGCGCCGCAGACATGGCCGAGCTGTTCGAGCCCGTCCCCGCCGCGTTGCGTCTCACCAAGGATCTGGACGTGCCACCGGCACTGAGCGAGGTCGAGCTGATCGATCACGTGACCGAGCTCGCCGCTAAGTGCTCGGGAGCGCGCGACCTGGTGTGCTTCGCGGGGGGTGGGGCATACGACCATCACGTCCCGGCGGCGGCTCGGGCGCTCGCGTCGCGAGCCGAGTTCGCAACGTCCTACACGCCCTACCAACCGGAGCTCTCGCAGGGCGTGCTGCAGGCCATCTACGAGTTCCAGACGATCGTGTGCGAGCTCTACGGGATGGACGTGGCCAACGCGTCGCTCTACGACGGCGCCAGCGCGCTCGTCGAGAGTGTCAACATGGCGGTTCGGATCACCGGCCGCCACAAGGTGATCGTCGGCGAGACGGTCCACCCGCACCATCGGGCCGTCCTCGAAACCTCAACCAAAGGTTTAGGGCTAGAGATCGTCACGGAGCCCATGGGTGACGGGGCCGTCGCGTGGGATCGCTGTAACGCCGAGGACGCCGCCGCGGTCGTCGTGGCCTATCCCAACTTCTTCGGCCGCTTGGAAGACATCGCTCGCGCTGCCGACCGCGCGCACGCATCCGGCGCGCTCGCGATCGCATCGTGCGATCCGACCGCGATGGGGATCCTGACCCCGCCCGGGGAGGTCGGCTTCGATATCGCCGTCGGGGAGGGCTACGCGCTCGGCAACGCGACGTCTTACGGGGGCCCGTGGGTTGGGCTCTTCGCTACGAAGGCCGAGCACGTTCGCCAGGTCCCGGGACGCATCGCCGGGGTCACTACCGACGCCGACGGCCGGCGCGCTTACGTCCTCACGTTGCAGGCACGCGAGCAACACATCCGCAGGGCAAAGGCAACCTCGAACGTCTGCACCAACCAGACGCTCATGGCGATAGCCGCGACGATCCACCTGTCGTGGCTCGGCCCCCACGGCCTCGCGCGGCTCGGCGAGGTTTGCGCGCGCCGGACCGCGTACGCCGCGCGACGTCTCGCCGACATCCCCGGCTGCTCGATCGCCTTCGACGGCCCGCGGTTCAAAGAGATGGTGCTGAAGACCCCGGTCGATGGCTCCGAGCTCGTCAAAAGACTGGCCCGGCGTGGTTACTTGGCCGGTCCCGCGCTCGGCCGGTACTGGCCGGAGCACGATCACTCGATCCTTATCGCGGTGACCGAACGGCGCACCGCGGACGACATCGATTCCTTCGCCGAAGCGATCGAGAAGGAGCTCACCGAATGAGCGCGAGCGGATCGCTCGAAGCTTCCGCCGGAACGCGCCCGACGAGCGCCGGGGACTTCCCGCTGATCTTCGAGAAGTCGCATCCCGAGCGCCGGGCATGGTCGCTGCCCGAGGCGAACGTCGATGCCCCCGAGCTCGACGATCTGATCCCGGAAGAGCACAGAAGGCCGGCC
>JAXDJM010000096.1:0-2867 GCA_034665605.1 Actinomycetota bacterium
CCTTCAGCCGAGAAAAGGCGCGCGACGTCGCCTCTCAAACCTTCGGGAAGACGTGAGCCGGCAGACACCGGCCAAGCCTACGCCGCGCTACTTCTTCGAGAAGGACAACGACCCGTTCACCTGTCCCGATTTGTCGGGCAGCAACTCGATCCAAGTCCGTCCGTTAGCGAGCGTCATCTCTTTACCGGACTTCGTCACGAACTTTACCGGGTGACCGACGTAGGCACGCTTCCACTTTCCGACGTAGGCCTTGCCCCCGCGGAACAGAACGGCTTTGTTCGAGCCGGTGAAGTCTTCGATCAACGGCGACGGCGTGCCCAGGACATCGGCCAAGTGCGTCGAGAGATCGACCTTGTGGAACTCGATGATCACGTTGTTCACGGAGATCTGCTTACTTCCGTCGGTTGCAGAGATCAGCGCAGTGCCTCCATCGGTGCGGTAGTAGCGACCCTTCTTGTACGCGTACTGGATCGTCGACGCGGGGCCGAAATCGAGCGTGATCGTCTTGGCCTTCTTGCCCCCACTGAGGGCAGGACCGAACTTGAAGTACCCCTGCGGCGGAGGCTTCTTGTAATGGGGGGCTCCCAGCTTCCGTAATGATTTCGTGTTCCCGTACAGGGTGTGCTCGAAGGCGTAGCCGGGGCGTGACTCGCGATGCATAGCGGCACCGGCCGAGTCCTCGTCGATGTTGACGATCCCCTTCTTCTTCAGGTGCGCGAGGACGATCCCGTTACCGCCTGCATCTGCCAGGATCTTCGTGGCGGGGATCATGATCGCAGGATCGACGATGCGCGAGCTCCGCACGGGACCGACACTCGTAGCGTCACCACAGTCGTAGATCGCCATGAAACGCGTCAAGCCGCCCTCGACGACCTCTTCGAACACGAGATCTGCCTTCTCGAGACCGGACAGCGGATACGCGGCGGGATTGTTCTCGATCTTGACGGCAACCGCCGGACGTTTGAGTAACGACGGCGCTTGCGGAGGAAGGCCTGTGAGTGGGCACGTCGGTGGAGGCGCGCTGTGGGTCGGCGACGGAGACGCGCCGGCCGAGTCGGCGGGCGTCGACGAATGGCTGCACGCCGACGATACGAGCGCTGCTGCTAAGGCGACGATTACGAGAAGGGACGGTCGTTTAGTCATGCTTCCTTCCATCTGTTGCAGCTTTAACGGAACGCGAAAAGGCGCCCCGACAGGCTCCCGATTCCGCACTTGGCGGAGCCATAGGACGCGTTTCGACGCTAACACGAGGGCGCGAGTTACTTCGGTTTACGGCCCCCGAGTTGGGTCGGTGTACTGGGCTCCCTCACAGGTCTGCGATCGCGTCGACTCGCTCGGCCGGCGTGCGTCCCGCGGGCGTCGCAGGGACGAACCACAGCGGCCCACTAGAGCCGCGCCGCGGGTCGGCCTTCTCGATCGCCGAGGCGAGCGCCGGCGGATACCGCGTCACCGCAGCAGTCGCAACGTCGTCCCGCCAGCCGACGGGCTCGATGGATGTTCGACCAAGGGGGCCGAATGAAAGTCGCATCGTTGCGCGCTGGATCGCACCCGTTTGCAACCGCACCAGACAATGTGCGAGGACCGCTTCCAGCTCGGTGCGTGAATAGTGATCGAGCAAAGACCGCGTCAGCGCAACCGTTCCTCCGTGGCGCGACGAGGTGAGCGCGTTCGGCCCCCCGTCTTCGATCAGATATAGCTCGGGCGCGGGAACCCCTACGCGCGGAGCGAGGCCTTCCACCACGTTGGAGGGCCGCGGATAAGTCGAGTTGTCGAGCGGCACGGCGCCGGTTCGCGCCAGGCAACGTCTCGGTTGGTCGAGCACCCACGCGATGACGCCGCCCACCACCAGTGCTCCGATCACGATCCCCCACGTCCCGAGAAAGATCGATCCCATCACGGCTGCTACGAAGACGAGGACTCCAATAGGCGCGGCCGCGAAGGCCGCCGCACGTTTAGTGCCCGAGCTCAAAGTTGATGCTCCCCAATCGGTTGCACTCATGGATAACCCGGGCCTTGCTGCAAGACGGTCGTGAAGTTCGTGTCATAGCTCCCCACCGAATTCGAGAGGCGAAGCGCACCCGACGTCTTGACGACGGCTTTGGTCGCCGGATCGATCCACACGGTGATCGCCGCCGTGCCACGGTACTCGCCGGTGAAGTGCTCGCTCGTATCCAGCCTGAACGTCCGCGTCGACTTACCGTCGATCACCATGTCTTCGGTCGACGCGACTTTCATCGCGTAGGTGCCCGATGTCTTCGCGTCCCACGAGCCCGACCACGACTTGCCCACGCTCAACGGGAACAAGACCGAGCGAACCGGCGGGCTGGGCTTGTAGTCGTCGGAGAACGAGAACCCGTCGTAACTGAAGGAGTAGTAGACCTCGGTGATCGCAGCCACCGAGTCGGAGTAATCGATCGTCGTTCTCACGTAACGACCATCGGCGGAGTGGATCTCGGAAACCATCGTCGTGTAGCCACCACTCTGTCCCGAGATCTTCGAGTGCTGTCGCTCGGTCGGTGGTAGCCGCTGGCTGTCGCAATTACCCCCCGCGCAGAACTCTTCGGTCCCGGTCTGCGAATAGACGTAGGTCCCGGCCGCGGGATATGCGGGAGCCGCCGTCGTGCCGGTCCCGGTCGTTCCCCCGCGTCCAGTCGAGGAATGAGCAGGGTGACGGGACCCCGATGTTCCATCGGAGTAGTTACCTCCGCGATTGGACGACGCTCTCTTTGAATTCTCGGGCCGCGGCTTCGCAGACCGACGTCCCCCGCCGCCCCCAGCGTGCAGCGACACCGCAGAGGACCCATTCGCTACCGGAGTAGTGGGCGCGTTTCCCGTCGCACACCCAACTAGCGCGACAAGAATCGCCC
>JAXDJM010000097.1:0-3616 GCA_034665605.1 Actinomycetota bacterium
GAGGGAGAGATCGATCTGACGAACTTCTCAGACACCGTTTGCACGTTGCAAGGGAGCCCCACCCTCACCCTGCTGGATCAGAACCTGAAACCGATCACTTCGGGCGTGACGTTCAGTTCGTCGCCGCCAGGATGGAAGGTCGACGGGTCGTCGCGGCCCCCGGGGTGGCCGGTCGTCTCACTGCGACCCGGGGATGCCGCTGCGGTTCGCATGCGGTGGTCCAACTGGTGTCCCAACGGCCGCCAAGCTCCGCTGTGGCGAGTGTCGATCCCGAGCGGGGGGACGGTCGACGTCAACGGTCTCGACGCAGCGTCGCCACCGCCGTGCAACGGATCAAGCCAGCCCTCAACGGTCGAGGTAGGGCCCTTCGAACCGGGACGTAGCCGGTAGAGATTCGGACAACTGGAGCGTTATTCGGATCTAGTCCTCGACGATCTCCACGCGCTCGAGAACGATGTCGTCGTGTGGCCGGTCGGAGCCGTCTTTCGGCGCGGTAGCGATCGCATCGACGACGTCCATCCCTTCGGTGACCTCTCCGAAGATCGTGTGCTTGTTGTTCAGCCACGGCGTCGCGGCGACGGTCACAAAGAACTGTGACCCGTTCGTGTTCGGTCCGGCGTTCGCCATCGCCAGCAAGTACGGCTTGTCGAACCGCGGCCCCCCAGGTGGGCACTCGTCTTCGAAGCGATACCCGGGGCCGCCGCGTCCCGTGCCTTCAGGATCGCCTCCCTGGATCATGAAGTCGGGGATCACGCGATGGAAGACCGTGCCGTCGTAGAGCGGCTCACTCTTGCGTTCACCGTCACGAGGGTCGCGCCACTCCCTCTTTCCCGTGGCTAGGTCGATGAAGTTTGCGACGGTCGTCGGAGCATTCTCCGGCATCAACCGAACGACGAACGAACCTTTATTGGTGACGAACGTTGCGGATGGCATGCATCTCCTTTCGAAAGGATGAGTCTAGTTGGACGGTCAGGGCTCGAGTGGAACGTCGGGTGGCGAAGAGGGGAGGGTTTCGACCAGCGAACGCTGCCACCAGCCCACGTCGTGCCACCGCCCGAACTTGAAGCCGATGTGGCGATAAACGCCGACGGCTTCAAAACCCAGCCTTTTGAAAAGCCTGACGCTCGGGTCGTTCGGCAACGTCACTCCGGCGATGGCGGTGACGTAGCCACGTTTCCTGAGAGTGGTTAGGAGCTCGGTCATCAGCAACTTTCCAACCCCGCGCCCTCGCGTGTCCGCATCGAGATAAACAGAGACTTTCACGGTGTACCGATACGCCTCGCGCGTGCGAGCCGTGGTGCCGTAGGCGTATCCAACGATCGTGTTGTTCTCCACGGCAACTAACCACGAGTGTTTCGCAACGCTCTCTTCTATCCTGCGTGCCATCTCTTCGACACTGGGGGGCTCGAGCTCGAAGGAGGCCGGGGCGTCGATCACGTAAGGCGCATAGACGTTCAGTACGCCGGCCGCGTCCGAAGGGGAGGCAGGCGCGATGCGGACAGACATGCTCCAACCGTAGCGCTGGGCGAACGGGAGCTAACGCAGCGCGTGATGCGGCGAGGATCCGGCCTTCCCGTCGACGAGTCCCTCCAGGATGTCGGGAAGGTCGGCGAACGACTCTTTGCTGACGTAGAGGTCGGACCAGCTCGGCGCAGATTCGAGGTACGCGGAGAAAGCGACGATGACCGAGTCGGGGGACGCGGCGCGTATGAAGTGCGCTGTCCTGTCACCGTTCATGTATGGAAGTTTCCAATCGAGGATCACGATGTTTGGGTGTTGCGACGCAACGCACGCGACCGCTTCGCTTCCGTCCTGGGCTTCCGCTACGACTTCGAATCCCGAACGGGCAAGGATCCTTCTGAGCGTCGTTCGGATCTGGTCGTCATCGTCGACGATCAGGACGGTACCTTTCGCAGGAACGCGTGTCGACGCCATGTCGGTAGGGCTATACCCAACGAACCGGTCGCTCACTCGCCCGGGCCCTTGACCGGTCGGTCTAGATGAGTCTTCTGTCGCTTGCCCACCTCGAGAGCTCGTACCGGTTGGACAGCTGGAGCTTGCGAAGAACGGCCGATACGTGCGTCTCAACGGTTTTCACAGAGATAAAGAGCTCTTTTGCGATCTCCTTATATGAGTAACCGCGGGCGATGAGCCGCAGCACTTCGCGCTCCCGGTTCGTCAGCTGATCGAGCTCGGGGTCACCGGGGGCCGGGACGGTCCCGGCGAACGCGTCGAGGACGAATCCGGCTAGCCGCGGGGAGAAGACGGCGTCGCCTTCCTTGACCCTTCGTACCGCCGCCGCGAGGTCATCGGGCGAGATCGACTTGGTTACGTAACCACGAGCTCCGGCGCGGATGATGTCGATCACGTCCTCGGCCGCGTCCGAAACAGACAGAGCGAGGAAGTGCACGTCGGGGTCCGTCGCCGCCACCGACGCGATCACCTGAGCTCCGCCCCCGCCGGGCATGTGAACGTCAACCAGCACGACATCCGGTTTCTTTTCGCGAATGGCCGCGACCGCTTCGTCCGTCGACGATGCACTTCCTACGATCTCGAACTGGTTGCCCAGCTCGGTACGAACACCAGACAGGAACAATTCATGGTCATCGACTAAAAAAACCGTGATGCGGTCAGTCACCGCCGGCCCTAGGCATCGTAAGACGCACTTCGGTTCCAGATCCGCGGGCGCTCACGATCTCGGCGCGTCCTCCGAACCGTCGCATCCGGCCCTCGATCGATTCGACGATTCCCCGGCGATCGCCCGGCACGAGGGCCCGTTCGAAACCCGCACCTTGGTCTCTGACGAAGCAAACGACGGTGTCATCGTTTATCTCCGCGTACACAGACAGCGACGGGGCTCCCGAATGACGCGCGCCGTTCACCATCGCCTCACGACATGAATCGACGACGGCCGTGAGCCTTTCATCGAGGTGTGCGTCGCCAACCACCACTACGTCGATGGCCACGCGGTGTAGACGCTCGACGTCGGTGGCAAGAGTTTCGATCGCCTTGCGCAGCGAATCGCCGGCGGCTGAAGCACCGCGTTCGTAGAGCCAGGACCGCAGCTCGCGCTCTTGAAGCCGCGCGAGAGTTGATGTCTCGCGGGGGTCGCGTGAACGCTGGATGAGTGCGAGCGTTTGCAGCACCGAGTCGTGCAGGTGGGCTGCCATCTCGGCCCGTTCCTCGGAGCGGATCCTCTCGCGCCGCTCCTCGGACGCCTCGCGCGCCAGACGAGCGATCCACGGTCCGAAGATCAGCGTTACTCCCGACGCGAGCACCAGCGCGGCCAGGCCCAGAGTCCGAGCCGCGGGCAGGGCGTCGTTGGCAGCGAGAAAGCCGGCCATCCCTGCGGCAATGAGAAGGCCGCCGCCGGCCAACCGCACGGGTGAGAGGCCTCCTGAGAAAGGGTCGACGGGCCCTCCCGGGATCTGAGCGGTGAGCCGCGCCCATCGTTCCCGCCCACCGGCATCGGATCGCATCCACAAGACCCCGGATCCGAATGCGCCGAGGGCGATGGGCCACACGATCGCGTCCCCGAACCACAGTCCGACAAGTCGCAGCAAGAGGAGCGCGCCGAGATCGATCATCGCGACGGCCAGTCCCTGGCGGGGAGACG
>JAXDJM010000098.1:0-3532 GCA_034665605.1 Actinomycetota bacterium
AAGAGTCATAGAACGATTATCACCCGCTTTGTTCTACCGGAGCATGGTCGGGAGCCGTTGTGGAAGGGCTTAGCCTCGGACGCCATGGGCGACAGACCACCACCGATCACCGGGCGATACGCGTGGCTCCTCCAATGGGTCGCTCTTGCGATCGCCATCATCGCCGCCTATGTGATCGGTCGCGGTCACACCGTGGCCCAGATCTTCCTCGGTATCGGGCTCGCTGCGATCCTGGTGCCGCTCGCAACCCGATGGACCACTCGGCCCTCGGACCGCTCGCAATTGGTCGGGACCCCCGCCGTCTTGCTCTGCACCGGCTTCGTGGGGATCGGGATCTACCTGCTCGCCCGCTAACCGGCTGCTCTTGGGAGGAATCTCAGGTGTCCTTCTAGAAGTCGTGCAAGTCGACTACTAGGAGGTTCAAGTGAAGAAGATCGTCGCGACTCTCACGTGTCTCTTAACGGCACTTGTGTGCGGGCCTGCCACGGCAACGACCCTGGACCGTGGACCGGTTCCGGACGGCTTCGGCTCTAAGAACGTCAAATACGTGGGCCTTGTAAGTGATGAGCAGCTGCACGGCATCGGCGCTCGACTCGTGGGTCGCTACCTCTACGTCACGAGTGCGAAGACCGTAACGATCTACGACGTCTCGAAGCCGCTGGCTCCGAAGTTGATGAGCCGCACCTACATCGGCGCCGGGTGGGAGAACGAGGATGTGGCGACCAACGGCAAGATCCTGATCTTCGCCGACACGCGGCCCAACCTCCTGCGTGTTTACGACGTCGAGGACAAGACCAACCCGAAGGAGATCGCGGACCTACCTAACGCCGCGAGCCATACCGACGAGTGCTTGTTCGACTGCACGTGGCTCTACGGCTCGGATGGGTTGATCGTCGACCTGCGCGATCCCACGAACCCGAAGTTGGAGTCGACGAAGTGGATCGACCACACGATGTTCAAGGCATCGCTGTATCCGTCGCACGATCTGAACGAGCTGCGACCGGGGATCTTGTTGTCATCGTCAAATCCCATGCTCCTGCTCGATGCGCGTCAAAACATCCTGCGTCCCAAGATCCTGGCGCAAGGATCGCCCGGCGACACGAGGTTCATCCACTCCGCGATGTGGGCCCAGCACGGGCGCGACCCGCTGATGTTGTCGGCCGGCGAGACGAACGGGACGCCTCGGTGTGAGCTCGGCAGCGCAGCCTTCATGAGTTGGGACGCGTCCGACTGGAAGAAGACACACACCTTCCGGCTGCTCGATCAGTTCCAGCTGCACAACGGGACCGAGACGGATGGGAATCCACCGGCGAATGGGATGGGGTGCTCGACGCACTGGTTCGAGCCCAACTCGACGTTCAACGACGGCGGCGTGGTTGCGCTCGGTGCTTACGATCACGGAACCCGCTTCATCCACGTCGACTCGGGCGGCAAGATCTCAGAGATCGGGCACTTCTTGCCGGTTGCAGCCGAGACATCCGCGACCCACTGGATCACGAACCGCATCGTGTACTCGATCGATTACACGCGCGGCATCGACATTCTCAAATACACGGGACCGTTGCACTAACCGACAGACACACCGCACGCGTAAAGGGCCGGTCCGCGAGGACCGGCCCTTTTTAGATTCGCAACTGCGTTCTTAGCTGGGGCTGCCGCCTCCGACGAGACCCTGGAACGTGGCGCTGTCGATGCCGCCCGAGTTGCATTTCGTCGCATCGGCATTGAAAGCGAGAACTCCGTAGGCCTTGTCGCCGACCGGGGTTGCGGCTTCGTTGCTCTTGGTCACGGTTGCCGTTACCTGAACCCCTGCGGCGACGTCCGTCGTCGTGATGGATACCGCCGTCGTCTTGTGGTTGCTCCACTTGATGACGGCCGTTCCTGTCGTTGTGCCGGTCGCACAGCTCACCGAACCGCCACCTGCTGCCTTGACGGTCGCCGACGTCATGCTCGAGTCGGTGCTCTGGCAATTCGAGAGCGTGCCGGTGAACGTGTACTTGCCGTCGGTTGCGGTGGCGCTGAGGCCTGGCGAGAACTTCGCAGTGCCGGCCAGCGAACACAGAAAGCCGCGCTGGGCCGCACCCGCGTGACTGCCGACGGGAACTCCTGCCGTAAGCGCGAGAGTCGTGGCAAGAACGAGCATCTTCTTGAACATGGCTACCTCCGGGAGCTGGGTGGTTACCCACGGGTGGTTACCTCCAAGAGGTTCGGCGCACACGCCGGTGGTTCCTGCAGGGCGAGCTAGCCGGGCGCCACCTCGTCGCCTACCGAGATGCGGCCCCCGGTCAGGATCTGAGCCCTCAGGCCGCCCCGGTGCCGGAGGAGCTTGATCATCGGCTTGCCGGCCACAGCGACGAGATGCCTGCACGGCTCGTTGAGCTTGACCCCACGCAGGCGAGTCTCACCGACGGTGAACTCCTTGCCAACCAGGTGATTGAGTGCGACACCGCGCGTCACGATGTTGCGCCGGCTGTCCGAAGGCGCGAGCTCGACCCCGTACGTCGTAGCAGCCGACTCGACGGCTTCGGATTCGATCAGCGTGATCTCTTGCTTGGGGTCGATCCCGTCCGGCTTCGAGAACGAGCCGCGTTGCTCGAAGTAGCGATCGCCTTCGATCCCGCGGCCGGCGACGGCAGTGACGGCATCGACCGCCACCATCGGGTCCTTCGCGTTAGGGCCGACGTAGATGGCTTCGACCGTTCCTCGCCAATCGGGTCCTCGCCAATCGGGCATGCCTGAAGCCTACGGCGACGCGCATGCTGGATACGCTGGCGCCATGTCCGAGATCGAGCAGAAGTTCGCCGTGCTCAAAGCCAAGCAGTGCACGAGCAAGAATAGGTACGACTCCGAAGCCGACGCGCAGGATGCGGCCGCCGCGGCAAATATCCCTTTCGTCTCGGAGACGGTCTCGGTCTACAAATGTCCGTGGTGCCCGGGGTGGCACATCGGCAAGTCGCGGTAGCCAAGACCCCTTCCACTCTTTTGATCAGGGCGATATCGTCGGGCTCACCTATTTCTTCTAAGAGGAGCAAGTCCAATGCGTCGAACGCTCGCTGCTGCCGTCGGTCTCGCCGCCGCTGTGATCCTGGTCGCACCTGCAGGCGCGATCACCAACGGGGGGCCCGACGGCAACGGTCACCCGGAGGTCGGCGCGCTGCTCGCCCAGCACGCGTTCTCGGATGGAACGTGGGAGGAATGCACCGGGACGCTTATCTCACCGACGGTGTTTCTGACCGCGGAGCACTGTGACGAGGGCGTGGCCAGGGTGAAGATCACATTCGACTCGGACTACAAGTCATCTACAGGCACGACTTACTCGGGCACCTGGCACGGCGATCCCAACTACAACCAGGCGCAGAGCGATCCCCAGGATCTCGCCGTCGTGGTGCTCGACAAAGCGATCAAAGGGATCGCGCCGGCGCGCCTGCCCGCCGCAGGCTCGTTGAATGGGGTGACCGGCAGCCAGCAATTCACTTCGGTGGGTTACGGCGCGCAAGCCGTGACGAACGGCCCCGGGGGCAAGACGTACCAC
>JAXDJM010000099.1:0-4942 GCA_034665605.1 Actinomycetota bacterium
GGTCTGGCAGCTCGATCGATCTCGACGATGTGTCGGCCCGCCTCGTCTCCGGGGGGTACGAGCGCAACTACATCGTCGAGCGTCGCGGTGAGTTCGCCATCCGCGGCGGGATCCTCGACGTGTTTCCTCCCGCGGCCGAACGGCCCGTGCGCGCGGAGCTGTGGGGTGACGAGATCTCGTCGCTGCGTCAGTTCGCACTCGCCTCGCAACGCAGCCTCGAAGAACTAGACGTCGTCGAGATCGCTCCCTGTCGCGAGCTTCGGGCAGACGACCACACGATGGCGCGTGCAGCGGAGCTGTCACGGAAAGATGACGACCCGGTCCTCGCACAACTTGCCGAGGGTGTTATCGAACCGGGAGCCGAGCGTCTACTGCCGGCTTTGACGGGAGGGCTCGTCCCGCTCGCGTCGCTGTTTCCAAGTGGTTCTCCTGCCGTGGTGATCGAACCGCGCCGCGTTCGCGACCGCGCAGACGAGGTCATCGACCAGGTGCAGGAGTGGGTAACCTCGGCGGGCATCACCGACCGGCATTACGCGCCTCTCGATGAGGCTCTCGCGCCGGTAGATCACGTCGTCTTCTTGTCGAGCTTCATCGAAGCAGCCGAGGGGGGCGATCTCGCCGTCGAGACGTGGACCTCCGCTGCCGGCAAACCTCAAGAGCTCGCCGAGCGGCTGTCGGCTCTCATGCAGCGCGGGTTCCGCGCGGTTATCGCGGCTTCCCTTCCAGACGCAGCCCAGACCTTGAAGAGGAACCTCGCGTCTCTAGGGCTCGTCTTCGACGTCGTGGACGATCTCGGCGAGCCGGTGAAGGCGAATCACGGGCAGATAGTCGTGGCCGAGCTAGGACGCGGTTTCGTTCTTCCATGGGCGCAGCTCGCGCTGGTCGCAGAATCAGACATCACGGGACGTCGCTCGGGGGCCGCGCGGCGTCGGATCACTGCGCGCAGGCGCGCCGCCGAAGGACCGCTAGATCTTCTCGAGCACGACGCGGTCGTCCACGAGGTACACGGGATCGGTCGCTACGTCGGGATGGTCGAGCGCGACATGCTCGGCGTCCATCGCGAGTATCTGATCATCGAGTACGCGAAGGGCGATCGTTTGTACGTCCCTTCCGATCAAGTCGATCTTGTCTCCAAGTACGTTGGCGGTGAAGCGCCTCGCATCAGCCGGCTTGGCTCCGGCGAGTGGGCAAAGACGAAGCGCCGGGTGCGGGCCCGGGCTAAAGAGATCGCACGCGAGCTCGTCAAGCTGTACGCGGACAGGTCGCGCGCGACCGGGTTCATCTTCGGCCCGGACACCCCGTGGCAACGAGAGCTCGAGGATTCGTTCCCCTACGAGGAGACCCCCGACCAGTTGCGCGCGATCGATGAGGTCAAAGATGACATGGAGAGCGCGAAGCCCATGGACAGGCTCGTTTGTGGAGATGTCGGCTACGGAAAGACAGAGATCGCGGTGCGCGCAGCTTTCAAGGCGGTAACGGCCGGCAAACAGGTTGCGGTTCTGGTACCGACGACGATCCTGGCCCAACAGCATCATGCGACGTTCACCGAGAGATTCAGAGGTTTTCCGGTGCGCGTAGAGATGTTGTCGCGGTTTCTGTCGTCTAGCGAGACGAAGAAAGTCTTGGAGGACCTTGCCGCCGGCAAGGTCGACGTCGTTGTTGGAACACACAAGTTGCTGCAGGGCGGCATCACGTTCGCCGACCTCGGTTTGTTGATCGTCGACGAGGAGCAACGATTCGGCGTCGAGCAGAAAGAGCGGATCAAGGCCTTGCGTGCGAACGTCGACGTCCTAACCCTTACAGCTACGCCGATCCCGCGGACGCTGGAGATGGCGTTGTCGGGGATCAGGGACATGTCGATCGTGGACACCCCTCCCGAGAATCGCCATCCGGTAATGACTTACGTGGGTGACTATGACGAGTTGACGGTCGCGTCCGCGATCCGGCGCGAGCTGTTGCGCGACGGTCAGGTGTTCTACGTGCACCACCGCGTCGACACGATCCAGCACACGGCCCGCGTGGTCGCAGAGCTCGTCCCCGAGGCCCGCGTGGGGATCGCGCACGGGCAGATGGACGAACGTCAACTCGAGCAATCGATGCTCGATTTTGGCGACGCGAAGACCAACATCTTGATCTGCACGACGATCATCGAATCTGGCCTCGATATCCCCACCGTCAACACGCTGATCGTCGAACGCGCGGATCTGCTCGGTCTGGCCCAGATGTATCAGTTGCGTGGACGCGTCGGACGCGCCCACGAGCGTGCTTATGCCTATCTGTTCTTTCCGCCCGAGCGATCGATCACCGAAGGTGCGCACGAGCGTCTCAAGACGATCTCGGAGCACACCGGGCTCGGATCTGGATACAGGATCGCGATGCGCGACCTCGAGATCCGCGGGGCGGGAAACATGTTGGGGGCCGAGCAACACGGTCACATCGCGGAGGTCGGATTCGATCTCTACGTGAAGCTCATGTCCTCGGCGGTCGACGAGGCCAAAGGCTTGCCGTGGCACGAGGACGGCGAGGTGCGGATCGACCTGCCGCTTCAGGCTTTCATCCCGAAGAGCTATGTCGCCGACGAGAACCTACGGCTCGAGTCGTATCGGAAGATCGCAGCCGCCCGCACCCCGGACGACATCTCCGAAGTGCGCACGGAGTTGGAGGACCGTTACGGAACGCCCTTACCGGATCAGGTTGCCGCCCTTTTCCAGGTCGCCGATCTGCGGCGCGTGATGATGGCGGCAGGCATCACGGAAGCCGCAACCGTTGCGAAGAATCTGCGCATCCGCCCGATCGAGCTCGAAGAGTCGCGGCAGATCCGCCTGCAGCGGATCGCACCCCAAGCGGAGTGGCGACCTTCGACGCAGACTTTGCTGATCCCAGAGCGAACATTGCCCCAGACGGGCGTCGTCGAGTGGGTGGCTAACCTCTTGCAGCAGTTAGCCTCGCCGACTTGATGGAAGTGATGACGAAGAAGGTTGTTGCGGTGGCGGCGCTAGTGGCCGCTGCGGTGCTCACCTCCGCATGCGGCACTGCGTTTGCGTCCGATGCAGCGGTCGTCTCGGGCCGCGAGATCTCTATGCGTCGCGTCTCCGACGCGCTGGATTTGTTCGTGGGATCGGCTCAATACAAGAAGCTCTTGGCGCAGCAGGAGCCGTCGGCGGTCAAGAGGCAGTTCGAGCAGTCTTACCTCGGCGCGGCCATCCGACACGACGTGTTGATCCCGGCAGCGTCGCGCCTCGGCGTCGAGGTGACTCAAGATGAGCTGGATGCGCGCCTTCAACAGATCAAAAGCGGGTTTCCGAGCACCGCGGCGTTCGAAAAAGCCATGACGGACCAGGGGCTCTCCATCGGCCAGCTGACGGATCTGATCCGCGATCGTCTCCTTCAAGACAAGCTCCGGACGAAGGTCGTTGCTTCCGTGGCTCCTTCTAATGACGTCCTGACCGCTTACTACCGGCGTCACAAGACCGACTACACGGAAACGCGCGCGTCTCACATCTTGGTCACGAAGAGATCCCTTGCAGCCACCATCGCGGATCGTTTGCACGCGGCCCCCGCGTCCCAGGTGCCGGCTCTGTTCGCGTCGCTGGCAAAGAAGTACTCGACCGACACGCAGAGCGCCAAGAACGGCGGGGACCTCGGCTACCAGAGGCCGGGTCAGTTCATCCCTCAGTTCGAAGACGCAGAGGCCAAGCTTTCAGTCGGCGAGGTCTCCGATCCGGTTCACACCAGCTTTGGTTGGCACGTGATCATGGTGACCGGTCGGAAGGCCCAGTCCTTCGCAGCGGTGAAGTCGGATATCGAGCAGGTCTTGGCCGGAAGCACCGAGCAGAACGCGTGGGAAGAGTGGCTCCGCACGACTTACGCCGCTGCACACGTCAGAGTCAATCCGGTCTACGGCACCTTCGATGTGATCTCGCAACAAGTCCTCGACTCAACCGGCGAGCACGTTCCAGGAACCGGGAGTCAATCGCCCGCACCGCTCTCACCGACGGCTCCGCTGCCATCTCCGGGCAGCTCGTAGTAACCAGAGAGGCATCGTGGGCCTGATCGTCGTACCCCTTGGCGAGAACGAGATCGAACTCCTCACGCTCGGCGAGTGGGATCTGCTCGTTTCTTGTCGACTCGTCATGTTCGAGGAAGAGGGACATCTCCTTGCCGGTCGCTTGGATCGGGCCGGGGTCGAGACGCGGCGACTGGACGGCGGGCTGAACGTCGATGAAGAGGGGTGCGCGCTCGTCTGCGATCCGCGATCGCCCAGGATCCTCGAGCTGGCGCGGGCAGGCGCACACGTCACCGCCGGCCCCGCCCGGCCCCCGGACGACCTAACGTCGGCACATGCCGCGTACGTGGTGCGGCGCGCGGCGTCTTCACTCGGCTCTCTCGTCGCGATCATGGCGCGCCTTCGCAGCGCCGACGGCTGTCCGTGGGATCGCGAGCAAGACCATCGGTCTCTTGAGGTTCACCTGATCGAGGAAGCCCACGAAGTGATCGACGCGATCGACAAAGGGATGCTGGGCACCGAGCTCGAAGAGGAGCTCGGTGACGTCTTGCTCCAAGTTGCTTTTCACGCCCAGATGGCTGCAGACGACGGACGTTTCGATATCCAGGGCGTGGCCGACGCGATCGAGGCGAAGCTCATCCACCGCCACCCGCACGTCTTCGGAGATCGTGTTGTGGCCGGAGCAGCGGAGGTCGTCGCCAACTGGGAAGAGATAAAGAAGAGCGAGAAAGGGCGAGAGGACGCTTTCGAGGGCATCCCCGAAAGCCTTCCGGCCCTCATGACCGCGTACAAGGTGCAGAAACGCGCGGCGAGCCTGGGCTTCGACGCGGACGCAGAAGATGCGCGCGCCCGGCTCGACACTGCCATCGATGGGCACGGCAGTGAGCCCGATCAACAGGGCGTTGGGGAAGCGCTGTTCTGGCTCGTCGCGGTGGC
>JAXDJM010000100.1:0-3627 GCA_034665605.1 Actinomycetota bacterium
GATCTTGCGTGCGGTTGCCGGCCCCACACCCTCAACCAGTTGGAGCAGCCGGAACCAGCTCAGTTCGTCGCGTGGATTCTCGAGGATGCGCAGGAACGACAAGACGTCCTTGACGTGAGCGGCTTCGACGAAGCGCAATCCCCCGTACTTGACGTACGGGATGTTGCGGCGGCTCAGCTCAACCTCGAGGGCCGCGCTGTGATGCGCGGCCCGGAACAACACCGCTTGGTCCTGTAGTCGCATCCCCTGCTCTCTGCGCTCGAGAACGTCACGACAGACCATGTCGGATTGCTCGGCCTCGTCCCGGCACGTGATCAGACGTGGCGGCACGCCGTCTTGTTTGTCGCACCACATGTCTTTCGGATATCTCTTGCGGGCCTTGCCGATAACCGCGTTCGACGCGTCGAGGATCTGCTGCGATGACCGGTAATTGCGCGACAACGTCACGATCTCGGTCCCCTGAAAGTGCTCGGGGAACTGCAAGATGTTGTCGACGGTTGCCGACCGGAACGAATAGATCGCTTGCGCATCGTCGCCGACGACAGTGATGTTCGGCCGCCGCGCCGCGATGCCTTTCAGTATCCGTGCCTGGATGTCGTTCGTGTCCTGGTATTCGTCGACCAGCACGTACTCGAAGAGGTCTTGGATCGGTTTTCTTGCCGCCGACGACATGAGCGCCAGCCAGTACACCAGCAAGTCGTCGAAGTCGAGTACGTGATGCGCGCGCTTCCGCGCGTTGTAACCGGTGAATACTCCGGCGATCCCGTCGACGTCGTCCTTGCACCACGGGAAGCTCGAGTTCAGAACTTCTTCGAGCCGAGTCTGCGAGTTCACGACGCGCGAATAGATCGAAACGAGCGTTTCTTTACGTGGGAAGCGGTTCTTCGTGCGGTCGAGCTCGAGCTCGCTGCGCACGAGGTTCATCAGGTCTGCCGAATCGGACTCGTCCATCACGGTGAAGCTGGGTGGAAGCCCGACGGCTTTGCCATGCATGCGGAGCAGGCGGTTGGCGACGGAATGGAAGGTCCCGCCCCACACCCGCGTGGCGCCCTTGCCCCCGCCGATCTTGCCGGCGCGCCCCACCAGCTCGCGGGCGGCCCGGCGGGTGAACGTCAGCAGCAGGATGCGCTCGGGGGGCACGCCCCGGTCTAACAGGCTCGCAACCCTGCAGGCGAGCGTCCGGGTCTTGCCGCTGCCCGCGCCCGCCCCGATCAACAGGGGGCCCGGCCCCCACGTGGCCGCCTTTCGCTGCTGATCGTTGAGGTCACGGAGCCACGCGGGCGTGTCGAACATGCGTTCGCATGCTACCCTGTTCCGCCCGCTAGATAGCGGGAATCCACGACCACTTTTAGGCGTTTGAGATTGAGCGATGAGAAAACTTTCAGAACCTGAGGCTCACAGAGCCCGAACGGCGATCATCAACGGCGACTATCCCGAGGGCATGCAGGCCCGCTGTGGATGGTGTCGCGAGGTGCGATCGGTCGACGAGGGATCGTTCGTCGATGCCGCTCGCCCCGGGGTGGGTGCCGCACGGGTATTCCGCTGTGGGGAATGCGAGCGCGACGAGGAGTCGAACGCCGCCTAGGCCTGCGGCGTGCGGTACCTGACGTTCAGCTCTTTCACGTAGTCGGGCACCGGCGCGCTCGAGTCCGGGTCCGGCTCGGGCTCCCCCACCTGAAGTGCCACCGGGACCACGCCCGCCCATACGTCGCGGCCGAGATCGTCCTCATCGTCGATCGGCGGGCCGGTTCGGACCTTGGCGCTCGCGTTATCCAGCGCCACCTCGAGAACCAGCGTCTTCAAGCTCTCGGCCGGCGTCGGCACGCGGGCATCCCCCCACCGCTGCGGAACCAGGTGCTCGACCACGCAGCGGAGAGCGGCGTCTGTCTCGGTTTGGTCGACGACTTCACGAGCGGCCCCCGCGATCACTACCGAGCGGTAGTTCATCGAGTGGTGCAGCACCGAGCGAGCAAGCACGAGACCGTCCACCAGTGTCACCTCGATCGACAGGGGCATCCCGGCCTTCAGGTGCCGCAGCAACCTGCTCCCTCTAGAGCCGTGCAGGAAAAGGCGCTCCCCGTCGCGGGCGTACAACATCGGGATGACGTAGGGCCGTTGCTCGTGGATGAACCCGACGTGACATAAGAAGCCTTCGTCGAGGATCGCCGCGATCGTGTCGAAGTCGTAGACGCCTCGTTCGGCATGCTGGTCGACGGTCGTGTTGACGGGGCCAAGGTCGCTCATGGCCCAATCGTCTCAGACCGGGTCACATGAGTGTGACGGCGCGCTTCTCTAGCGCCTTCCACGCTCAGAGCGAGTCACATGAGTGGGACGGCGCGCTTCGCTAGCGCCTTCCACGCTCAGAGCGTGCGGGGATCTCCTTTCACCGCGGGGGCCCGGCCCGCAGGGACCTTGTCGTTCAGGGCGTCGATCAGCCGGCGGAGCCGGCCGACGTGCTGCCGGTCGAACTCCATCGCTATACGCGGCAGATCGGGCACGTCTTGATCGCGCAGTTCTGCTTTCGATGTTGTGGTCGGCTTGATCGGCCCCGCGAGGATGTCGGAGAACTCATCGGATAGCTCGGCAAGGACCGCGTCGTTGGGCATCGTCGTAAGCCGAAGGATGAGCTTTCTTCCGATCAATCGTTGCGAGTGATACACGCGATAGAAGTTCGAGATCTCCTCGACCGCCTCGGTCGGATCGTCGACACAATGGAACAGAGCTAGGTCGTCGGCGCTCACGAACCCGCGGTCGAGCAGCTCGCCCTTCACGTACCGCTGGAAGCCGTCCCAGTAGTTCCCGCCGGGACGGTCAAGCATCACGATCGGAGAGATATCGGTCTTGCCCGTTTGGACGAGGGTGAGCAGCTCGAAGGCTTCGTCCATCGTCCCGAAGCCGCCGGGGAGCAACACGAACGCATCGGCTTCCTTCATGAACGTGACCTTGCGCGTGAAGAAGTACTTGAAATTGATGAGCTTCGAGTCGTTCGCGATGACCGGGTTGGGCTTGGCCTCGAACGGCAACCTGATGTTGGCGCCGAACGACTTGTCTCCTCCGGCTCCCTCGTGGCCGGCCTCCATGATCCCGGGCCCGGCGCCGGTGATCACCATCCAGCCGAGCTCGGCGATCTGCCGCGCGAACTCCTTCGCGGCGGTGAATTCCGGATCGACCGAAGTCGTCCGGGCCGAGCCGAAGATCGACACCTTCCGGATGCCCTTGTATGGCGCGAAGACCCGGAATGCGTGACGCATCTCTTTGATCGCGGAATTGACGATCTTGCGATCCAGTCGGCTGACTTGCTCGCCCGCGAGCTTTAGAGCGGTCGAAACGATCTCTCGTGCGATGTCCGCGTCGGGGCCTTCGAGATCGGGCGCGAACTTCTCGAGCAAGGGCTCTATCGCGGCCTGGATCTCGTCATTTCTCATCTATAGGTGAGTGTACGAGGGCCGGTCCTTACACTCGTAGGCGTGGCAGCGGTCTTCGAGGCTCGCGCAATAACGAAGCGCTTCGGTGCGACGCGCGCGCTCGAAAGCGTCAGCTTCGACGTCAAGCCCGGCGAGCTTGTCGGCCTGTTGGGTCCCAACGGAGCGGGCAAGTCGACCCTCGTAAAGATCGGCTGCGGGCTCG
>JAXDJM010000101.1:0-7671 GCA_034665605.1 Actinomycetota bacterium
CTCGCCGAGAACGCGGCGCACAGGTTGAAGAAAGGGATGCGGGTCTTCGTCGCCGGCAAGCTCGTGCAACGCAGCTGGCAGGACGACGACGGCAACAAGCGTCAGAGCGTCGAGATCCAGGTCACCCACGTGGGACCGGACCTCCAGTTCCAGTCGGCCGAAGTTGAGAAGCAGACTTCGTCCGAGGAAAAGCACCGCGCCTAAGGGCCTCCACTTCGAGAACGCTCCCCCTTGGCGGGAGGTGTTCTCGCGTGGGAACGGAATCTTCGATCACTGATATACCTCTCTCCTGTTGGAAGGAAGTAGAACGTCGGTTTGGTCGGCGGGTTGTGGATGAAACATTCACTTCTGTCATGGTGATTGACCAGTTTGAATAATCAGCGCGCGTCATCGCTCTTGCTCAGCGTGTCTACCCCCGGTCTCGCGTTTCTCCTCTTAGGAAATCGCGTTCATCCCTTGCTCGTGCGAGACATTCCTCATCTACCCTCCCGTAGCAACATGCAGATCATTGCTAGGAATCGAGTATCACTGGATGGGAGCTGGACGATCGCTGCTGACTCCTCTATGGCCGCTTGTCGTTGTTAGCGGGTGCGCAGTACTTGCCGGGATGGCGGTCTTGGCACTGCGGTTCAAGCCATATCGGTGAAGAAGGGTCTCGTCCGTTACATCGGCAGCTTTAGTAGCCGTGTCGCCGGGATGGGGTCTCGATCTTGCGACGAGAGCAGATTTCAGCCGTTTTTTCGAAGCGTCGGAGAATAATCTGACGCACAATGAATTTCCTCGCCTGTTGAATCCGTGTACGTTCTTGCTCTCACAAACGCGTAATATCGGCCGCGCGGATGCGGGAAGCGGCCCACCGACCAACGGCCCGCCCGCCCCGTCCTGTCGTTCCCGAGGATCACGTCGCTGCCGTGTCGAGCCTTCTTGAGTACGACGTAACGTCGTTTGACACAACGTCGCGCGGGAGACCTGACAGATCCGCCGAAATCGTCGGCTTCACCTGAGTACGCGATCGTGATTGACGTGGAGAGCGTGCATTCGCCGCAGGTGGAAGACGTTGTGCTAGGTGAAACCTGAGAAGAATCTGAAGCCGTCTGTGTTGCGCTGGAGGATTGCGAAGGTTCGAGGTCTCCCTCCCACGCGGGGTCGATGTCCTGGGAGATGTTTGTGGTCAATCTCTTGAGATCCGCACCATCGACACCAATGGAATACAGCTCGTAGTTTCCGTCACGATCTGATGAGAAGATGATTTGGCGCCCGTCGGGCGACCACGCAGGGTTGATGTCGTCGGCGACGCTCGTTGTTAACCGACGCACCTCTGAGCCGTCGGTGGCAATGAGGTAGATGTCGTAGACATCAGCGACCGGTGAATCGACGTCACTCGCGAAAGCTATCCAGCTGCCTTGCGGCGACCACGCGGGGTCTCGCTCATAGGCTGCTGTGTGAGTTAGCTGAACGACATCAGAACCGTCGCTATTCACGGTGAAGAGATCTAGGGCCGAGTTATTCATGTGGCTGCTGAACACAATCCTCTGACCGTTCGGTGACCAATCAGGACTCGAATCTCCCGAAGGACCCGTCGTCACTTGACGTTGCTGGGTCCCGTCTGCATTCATGATGTAGACGTTAGAAGTCCTGTATGCGCGCGTGAATGCGATTCGTGCCCCATCAGGCGACCAACTGGGATCAGAGTCGAGCCAATGGTCACATGGCGAGAACTCCGTGGGACAATTTTGTGACACGGATGACAGATCGCGTACGTTTGTGCCCTCGGGATCCATTTCTTCTATTCGACTGTCGCCGGCGCTTTGTTCGTGGACGAAGATGATCTTCGATCCATCGGGAGCCCACTCAGGCCGGTTGTCGTTCTCGACATTATTGGTGAGGCGTGTCACTCCTGACCCATCGGCGTTGGCTGAATAAATTTCATAGGTTCCATTGGGGCCGTCGCGATCACTGGCGAACAGCAGCCCGTTGGTCGATGCCCTGGAACTGAACGACATGGCGGATACAACGAGCACAACAGCAATCGCTACGGTTGCTACGCCTTGTCGCTGGGGCTTCTGTCGACTAGACGTTAGTCCTCGTCCCCAGAAGCGCGGCGCCCGTTCTTGAGTTGCGAACGGAGCGCCTCGTTGACGGCTTTGCGTGTCTTGAACTCAGCGGCCACGTCTGGATCGAGGACCACAACGTTGGAGCCATCGGCGAAGCGATCGGCGTACTTGCCCCTCACGCCATCGCTGAAGTCATACTCATCGCGCATGTCGGAGTCTTGACCGTCAGCCTTCACAGGATCGCCTCTCATTCCTGGTAGCGATTCTAGCGCCGATGATTCGAATCCTCTCGCCACGGTAGGTGTGAACCACCACCATGAGTCGGCCTGCGAACGACTGCCCCAGCAGAACGAAACGCTCCTCGTCATCGGAATGGTCGAGATCGGCAATCGTCAGCGAAAGTGGATCACCGAATGCAGTAGCGGCTTCATCGAATGGGATGCCGTGCTTCTCAAAATTCGAGTTGGCTTTGTTGGAATCCCACTCGATTTCCATGAATGGAGCGTAGCGGGCGGCATCTGAGTCGACGCAGCTCCTTCCGCTCCTGTTCCGCTCCTGTAAGGATGACAATAGATGACTAGCGTTGACCAAAGGTGAGACCCACGATCTTCCTTCTGACCTGCGAAGACTTGTTCCTGAGACTAGGGACGCGAGGGTGGCGCGTTTCCTCAATCACCTTGCCAAGGTGAGGGTCGCCAGTTCGAATCTGGTCGCCCGCTCCGAAAAAGGCCCGATCACAGGGCCTTTTCCTTTTCCTCGACCGTCGAGCGAGCTCGTGCGCTCGCCGCCCTACGCCGACCGTGCGGTCTCAACGGTACGTGGGGTGCGTGCTCCCCGTGGCAAGCGTGATGCGAACGGCAACGTCGCGCAGCAACTCGACCAGCGTTCCGCCCGCACAGCATGCGATGAGGGGACCGAACGGGGGGTCGTGTGTGACTCCGACGAACATCTCGATGCCGTCCCTCGGCGCCATCTCCTGGACGAGGTAACCATCGAGGGACGAACCAAGGCCGCGGCGCTCGAGCTCATCCTTTCTCATGCATCGAGGCTATCGGAGTCGGCCTCTCCACAGTGTTGCCGAACGGCCCAATCGATCCGGGCCACCCGGCCCTATCTGCAACACGCCCTTTAGTCGAACCTTGGTCCAGGGATAACAGAGAGGAGCCGATGATGCTTTCATCCGTCCAGACCCACCCGCTGATCTCCGTACGTTCAACGGCTACCGTCAAGGATGCGGCGCGTCTTATGGCGGATTGCAGCATCGGAGCTCTCGGCGTCCTGGATGAGCACAAGGAATTCGCCGGCATCATCACCGAGCGCGACCTGACGTGGTTCGTGGCTCAAGGTCTCGAGTCTTCGGAGACTGCCGTTTCGGAGGTCGTGAATGACTTCCCTATTGTCTTGGACGGTCCCGTCGACGAGGTGACCGCGATCGACCGAATGCACTCCGGCCATATCCGTCACTTGATCATCCACGACGACGATGGATTCCGCGTGGTCTCCATGCGCGATGTCTTGCATCATCCGGAAGTCGAGCAACCGGCGGTTCTGACGGCCACAGATGTCATGACAGCCCCCGCGATCGCGTGCCGCGGGCACGCTTTCTTCGAGGAGGTTGCCGAGATCCTTGCGGACCGGGACATCTCCGGGATGCCGGTCGTCGACTGCGACGGAATGGTCGTCGGAGTGATCTCGGAGAGAGATCTCGCCCATGCTCTGGGGGGGCCTATCGTCCGGCTGGCGGTAAGGCGGCACAACCACGAGCGCCTTTACGTGGATAGCGTTTCAGACCTGCCTCGGTCCAGCCGTCGTGCCAGAGAGATCATGAGTTGCCCGCCTTTGACGGTGCAACTCGATGAGCGTATCGATGAGCTCGCGCGGATCATGCGCGTCCAGCAGGTGAATCGCCTCCCGGTCCTGGACGGTGAGCAACTTGTCGGAGTCGTCACACGTGGGGACGTCCTCGGCGCTATAGGACATCTGGAACACCGCAAGATCGACCTGACGCGTTCTCCCGTTCTGGTCGGTAGCGAGGGGATGGATGTGGGTTCATCTCTGTACCGAGCAGGCGTGAACCTGCAGGACAACCATTCGCGCAATCACATCAGGACCTGAGAGGAGCTTCCCGCAAGAGACCGACGATCGTCGACGACGTGACACGTGCCCAAGGCGTCGAGTTGTCAGAACTTGATTCGGCCGACCGCCGGGTTTTCCTGGGACGTGGGGGGCTTCGTGGCCCAATCTGGACGCTCCTGCCCCGGTTCCTTATTTGGGTCCCGGCCCGTCGGCGGTCGGCCGAAGGACTAGTAGCAGCATCATCTTTTCTGCTGCCTCGCGCTAGGGCCATTCGGCCCTAATCCATATGACACACAGGGCGATTTGTTGGTCGCTATTGGTTCACGAACCACCCATCGGCACCGACCGGGATGCTCGCGCCCATCCGTGGGGCGTATTGCTCGGAGAAGACCTGGGTCACAAGCTCTCGCCGGCTTCGTACACCAACCTTGTTGAATGTGGCCTTGAGATGATCCTGCACTGTGTGGGGTGACAGCGACAGCTGGTCGGCGATCTCTTTGGTGGAGAGCCCCTGGATGACAAGAGCAGCTATGTCGCGCTCTCGCGCAGTGAGACCGTACGCGGCCGCAATCAGAGGAGCTAGTTGCGGCGCGCGGGCCTGTTCGAAAATCACAGCCACTCGCCCCCCCGCCACGCCTTCCACAAGTGAACCGTGCATGACTACCCACTGTCCGCTGCGCGTTCGAGCTCGAACCTGTGTTGGTATCGGCTCCGAGGCAACGGCAGAGTGCCTGGTTCGCTCGACCAGTGCATGGATCGTGCTTGGCAACTCCATAGGGCGCTCCGCCGTCACCAGAAGCTCGTCTAGCCAGCTCCTGGCCGCGGGGTTCATCGCCTCAACTTCGCCCTTCGCATCGACGAGGATGAGACCGGGCGCGTCGATGGGGTCGACGATCGCTACGGCCTGGGTCAACGCGGCGCGCCGTATCCCATCTGCCATCAGCTCGGAGATGCTGGCGAGACTTAGCGCTTCCTCGAGGGTGAAGTCGGGCATGTCGTTGCTTCGGTAGAACGCAGCGCCACCCCAACATGCAGCGTCATGACTGAATACCCCGCGCAACTCATTCTCGAAGCCATTCGGCTCGAGGAGGACGCGGTAACGGATGCTCTGGTCCCTGACACCATTGGTCGCCTCGCTGAGGTTTCCGACATTGGGCGTTCTGCGCCAGAGAGCGGCGAACTTGTTGACGTCTTCCTCCGCGTATTCGTTCTGAGCTAAACGGGCGACCTGCTCCGGAGGGATAGAGCGGTAAGGGATGTGGCTCGTCGGCAACAGAGTGGCCGGGTCGAAAGTCATCCAACAGCACCCATCGTGCGGCATCGAGCGCCCGATCGCTTGTCGAGCCCGATCGAAGAAGGTGGGGATGTCCAGAGCTTGATTGCAGAGCCCGGCGATCTCCCTCTTGAGCCGGTCAACTCGGTCGGTACCCATCAACCGATAGTGACACCTCTGTCTGATCTAAGGAATCCCAGATTGTTGGGATGGTGCTCGCGGGGCTGCGGTCTCAGGCTGAGAGAACGGACCTACATCGATAAAAGGAGGACGGCGATGCCTATTGGTCCAGGGATGAGTGAGGGCCAGGCCCTGTGGATACTCGGAGGGCTCTACATATGGAAAGCCACCGGCGCGCAGACGAACGGTGCATATTCATTGTGCGAGGTAAGGGGGCCCTCAGGATTCGGCATCCCGCAACACATCCATGACCACGAGGACGAAGGTTTCATCGTGGCCGCCGGATCCGTGACGCTGTTGATCGACGATCAGGAGATCACCCTGCGAGAAGGTGGGTTCGGATACGTTCCCCGAGGCACTGTCCACACGTTCAGATTCGATGAAGAAGCAACTCGTCTCTTGTTGTTGATCACTCCCGGCGCGGCCGGGCACGAAAAGATGTTCGCCGAGATGGGGATCCCGGCGGAAGAACGCGTTATCCCAACTTCGTCGCCAGACATCGATCCCGAGAAGCTCGGCGCGATCGCAGCAAGACATGGCACGCGGATCGTGGGCCCTCCTTTGGAGGCTTGAGCAGCCCAAGCCGGTAAGCGGCGACTCGCGCCGTACGCGACGCTTGGCGAGGCCGCCCCCAGTCGTTATGTTGCGAGGCGTCCCACAAAGGAGCAGACGTGTCGCTCGATGCGAAAAAGGACTTCGGGAAGGACCCCCAGAGGGTCGCGCTGATCCCATCCGACGAACACATAGAGGCCGTTATCAGGGCAACGCCGGAGGGCCAGGGCGCAGCGCGCGGCTCCGGAGCCGAAATGAGGCTGGGCGCGGTCGGTGTTCTGCTTGGTGCGGCGGCGCGCAAATACAGCGCAAGGGATGAGCCTGAGGTGGTGGACGGTCTCTCGGCGCGTTGGCCCGAAGAAGAGTCGCTCTACTGGATCGTTCTGACTGATCGAACCCTGCGCGTCTACGGCGCCGACAAGAAGCACTTCACCGTGTCGGATCCCAACGGAGCAGCGTTTACCTACGACGAGGTCGATCGACTCGATATCGGACAGAGTTTCGTTGTCAAGCCCATGAGGTTTGTCTTCACGGATGGGTCGGCCGTCACGGTTGACTGCACAGGCATGAAGACGGACGACTTCACGGCTGCTGCCCAGCGCAGGTTCAGGGGTGGGGTGAAGCAGGGCCAGAAGGACACGTCCGGGCTTTGGGTCTTCGCGTGGCTCGGCATCTTCGGGCTGATGCTCGGAGCTCTTGCGACCGGCGCGGGGGCACAAGCCGAAGGAGGGACGGGGGCGACCATCCTGTCGGTTATTGCGACCCTATGCGCCCTAGGCGCGACGTGGTGGTGGATCGCACGATGGGGCCGCGTGGGATGGAAGCGGTGGGGGGTAGCCCTGGCGCTGTTCATCTTGGGAGCGATCGTCACCGCGGCGTCTTTCGACAAAGAAGGGTGCGATTGCGTCGGAATGATCCCGTTGGGCGCTTCGCTCGCAGTGACGGGACTCGTTGCGCTCGGCGGCCGCGTGCACCGGCGGGTACTGGCTAGAAACGATGGCCCTGCCAGCATCTAACGAGGTGAGTCTGAACGTTTGCTGCTCGTTCCAGGAGGATTCCCGTTCGTCCTACAGAAATAGGAAGCCACCGGCTGGGTCCTCGGGTTAGCCGAGGCCGATATCCGCCGGAGCATCCGGGAGGTGCGATGGGGGTCAGTGCGCGAGCGCGACGAGCGTCGATCGCTCTTGGGCTTATCGCGGCCCTGGGCGTGAGCCCGCAGGTCGCCGCCGCTCCCCGGGTTGGCCCCACCACCTCGGCGCACACGCAGAGTTGCCTCCACTCCGCCGAGCTCGGCGGCGACGCACATGCCGCGTTCTCGTGCATCCAGGGACGCAGCCCCGGCCCCCGGACCTCATCGCTCGCTCCCGCTCCCGTCCCTTCCGTTCCGGCAATCTTGCCCTCCGGCACGGACGGGTGCGCGGCCTCGGGTGTCGACGACCAGTGCGAGACATGGTCGACCGCCTTCCAAGATGACGCCGAGGGCGCCGGCTCCTATCAGTTCCCCAGAGACATCGCGACGAGCCCCGACGGCAAGAC
>JAXDJM010000102.1:0-2702 GCA_034665605.1 Actinomycetota bacterium
TGAACGGACGATCACCGAACAGCTTGTCGAGGTTACGTATCCCGGTGCCTGCATCGAGGATCAGCGACGGAAGCTCGCCGTCGCGCGCGAATGCAACGCATGAAGTAGACCCGCCGTATTTGAGGAATTCGGCTCCCGCGACGGGAGTCGAGCCACGGCTCCCGCACACGTGCAAGCGCAATCAGCTCTCCGGTACAGCGTGCAGGCGACCGGCTGCGAGCTCTTCGAGAGCTGCGCGATCGACCTGCTCGGGCCGTGCTACCGCGACGCGTACCGGAGTTACGGCCGTAAGTGTTGCCGTGCGAGGACCAACCCCCACCGTCGACAGTTCGCCCACGATCGCGCCGGGCCCAAGTTCCGCAATCTGCTCACCGTCAACGTCAACGCTTAGTACTCCATCGAGCAACAAGAACAGTTCGTTCCCTGCTGACCCCTGCTTCACAAGGACCGCGCCTTCATTCAACTTTCGTAGTTCGGGTTTGCTACCCGCCGACATGATCGCTTTGGACATGGCGCGTTCGAGGGCGGTCTCGACCTCTTTCACGATCGCCGGCGCCTCGACCTCATCCCACGGAGACCGGTCGCCGAACGATTCCCGGTACCAGGTCTTGAAGTCGATCGTCCCTGTTTTATGCGACAGATCGCCGTTGTTGTCGTAGACCCAGTGGCGCGGAAACGAGCTGGCACCGATTACTTCGTGCGTTGACGAGCCATCCGCAGAGATCTCCAGCGCGAGAGTCGTCCAACAAGTTGGGGCCGAGAACTGCAGGTACGGAGGTCTACGCACGCGGCGCGGCGCCGGCATGCCGGTTCGTCCACCGGCGGTTTGGATGAAACGGACGCGGTCGCCGCGCAGCTCCGGAGCCGGCCGAAGGTCCGGGAAAGCGACGGGCTGGAAGAGGACCTGTTTCTTTGCGAGCTTGAGACGCGTATGAACCATGTGACCGCCGCCGGCGTGGCCGTAGTCCACGATCTTTCCGTCTTCGACCTCGACCCACGCCCTCAATTCGTTCGCGAAGCGGAACCGCTCGTCGTTCTGTAGCGCATCCAGATCATCGATGCGATCGGGCGGCACTTCGTCGTAGTGCGTGAATCCCAATTCGAAGGGCATCTTGACCGCCGGCCCAGAGATCGCTTCGGATGGGATCCATGAGAGGGAAATGACACTCGACTCGAACCGCATCGAAACTCCTAGCCTGGTCTGCTTGAGCTGAGGATTCGATTCTGCCTCATGGTCAACTAACGTCATGCGTGCCGCCCTGCGGATCTCGACCACGATCTGTGTGGTCACTCTCTTGTTGTCGGGCGCCTCGCTGGGCACCTCCGTCGGTGCGAAGGCTCGTGGCTCGCAGCATCTCGTGCGTCGGAGGTTGGTGTTCGGCCACTCGGTTCGAGGTCACAAGTTGCACGCGTGGGAGGTCGGCGACCCACGCGCCGCCCCCGTTCTGATCGTGGGCTGCATCCACGGAAACGAGTGCGCGGCACTCCCCGTTGCGCGAAGGCTCGTCCATGGGCGTCTTCCGCGCGACGTCGATCTGTGGGTCGTTCCTACGCTCAATCCGGACGGCTTGCGCGCGGGGACGCGGCAGAACGCTCATCGGGTCGACCTGAATCGAAACTTCCATCACTTATGGCAACGCATCGGGAGCCCGGGCGACACCTATTACTCGGGTCCTTACCCACTGTCGGAGCCCGAGTCGCGCGCGGCGGTGCGATTCATAAAAGACGTTCGACCACGCGTCTCGATCTGGTTCCATCAAGCAGAGAACGTGGTGTTCGGCCCCCATCGCGGCCGTAAGCGGATCGCACATTGCTACAGCAGTCTCGTCCGCCAGCCCTACCGGCGCGAGGTGCTTACTCCGGGGAGCGTGACCACCTGGCAGAACCATCGCTTCGACACGGACTCGGCGATCCTCGACGAGCTACCTCACTGGGGCGCCTTGACGGGGGCCGAGGTCCATCGCTACACCTCCGCGATAAGAACGCTCCTGCGCTGGTACGCACGGGGTCACCCCCGCCCATGCCCGGCAAGTACCTAAACCTTCTCGGGCTCGCGCTCCTCGGCCGCCACTTCGAGTGCGTGTCGCACTGCTTCTTCTTCGGCTTCGATCTGGACCTCGGGAACCAGCCGTGCCAGCCATTTCGGGAACCACCAGTTGAGATCTCCTAGCAGCTCCATCGTTGCCGGGACCAACACCATCCGGATGAGCGTCGCATCGACCAGAACCGCTACGGCAAGTCCCATGCCGAACAACTTGATCGAGCGTTCGCCGAATCCAAAGACGAAAGACAAGAAGACGGTCACCATGATCGCCGCGGCCGCGGTGATGACTCGCGCGGTCGACGCCAGGCCGTTCGCGACTGCCAGAGCGTTGTCCTTGGTGCGCAGGTATTCCTCGCGGATCCTCGACAGAAGGAAGATCTCGTAGTCCATCGAGAGCCCAAACAGGATGGTGAACAACATCATCGGAACCCACGCGTCGATCGGGCCGGTCCCATGGACGCCGAGCAGATTCTTTCCCCAGCCCCACTGGAAGATTGCGACGATCACCCCATAAGCCGCCCCGATCGACAGCAGGTTCATGATCGCCGCCTTTGCGGGCACCACGATCGAGCGGAACACGACTACCAGCAAGATGAACGACAGTGCTATCACCACACCGAGAAGGATCGGCAGGCGCTGCGAGTTCACGTTGGCGAAG
>JAXDJM010000103.1:0-3350 GCA_034665605.1 Actinomycetota bacterium
CGAAACGACTCTTCTGGGACATGTACCCACCTCGCTGCGGGATTCGTGCGCACGGTCGACCGTCGATGCGCCGCCAACCAATTTCGTCGCCAGCGTGACGTGTCCTGCCGGAAGCCAAACGGCGGTCTACTCCCAGTTCGATTCCACGACCGACATGCAGACTTACTTCGATCAACTCGCAAGTGAAAATGGCTTCGATGGTTTTTCTGCCCGAAGAAACTCGGGGACCTGCCGGTTCAAGCCCGCTTATTACGAGTACACGATCGGGCGATCCGGAACTGGAGGCGCTGTGTTCTGCCAATCGAAGCAGGAAGCAGATTCCGGGATGTATATCTATTGGACAGACGAGCGTTTGGACATCCTGTCCTATGCCTTCCGCACCGACCTCAACTTACCGGCGCTATACAGGTGGTGGCTGTCTGATTCGGGGCCGGTGGAATGATGGTCGCCGAAATGGAACTTGCGATCGAGATCATCGAGGGACCCCAGGCGGGACGGTTAGTCCCGCTGGAGCGGGATCTGTCTATCGGCCGCTCGGATGACTCCGATGTGACCCTTGACGATGATCTCGTCTCCCGCAAGCACGCTGTGATCTCTGTGACCGACGATGGTGCATGGATCAAGGATGTCGGATCCTTGAACGGAACGTTCATAAACAATAATCAGATTCACTCCCCGACGAAGTTGATGCCGGGTGACCACTTGGTGATTGGTGTCAACGTGCTCGAGGTACGCACTGCAGGCGCGGTTGCACATCGGCCCTCAGCAGTCCGAACGATCCCGCCACCGCTTGCTGCGCTAGAGCGGCCCCCCGATTACATGCCCGATGATCTACGCGGCGACCCTGCGATCGCAAAAGTCGAGTCGTTGCTCGACGCCAAGACGAAAGACAAAGCACGCGGCGCCCCACTCGCGATCTTCGTCTTGGTCGTCATCGTGGTGATCGTCTTTCTCGCAGTTCGCTGATAGGGGCTATCGACCCGCGAAGTACACGATCAGTGCGACTCCCGTCGATGCGATCACCGCGATGGAGAAAACGGTAGCGGAGATCCGGCGGGAAGCGATGCGCGGTCGCCGCGACCGTGGGCTAAAGGGATCGGCGGGCAAGCCGCGAGGTTCCTGTGAAGGCGACAGAACACGAATGGTGCTCGCCCCGATAGTCACGACATCGCCGGCTCCCAACATCGTGGGTGCCTGGATCCGGTTGCCGTTCACCCATGTCCCATTCAGCGAACCGAGATCGCGGATCTCCAATCCGGCCGCCTTGGGCGATATCTGAGCATGTGCTCGGGACACCTCTTCATCGTGCAAAAGGAGATCCGCCTGCTCGCGTCCCACCGACATGTCCGACGTGACGTCGATCGTTCGTCCGGCCAGGGGCCCGCTCGCGATCGACAGCTTCATCCTCGGTTCCCTTCAGCAGCAGCGATTATCAGCTGCGCGTATTCTCCCGCGCGCCGCGGCCGGCGGCCGGGCTCTTTTTCGAGACCATTGAGCACGGCGATCCCAAGCGCCTTCGGCAGATCGGGACGCACGGCGCAAGGGTCGGCCGGCACCTCTTCCATGTGAGCAAACGCCACTCGCATCGCGCTTTCCCCTCCGAAGGGCGGAGATCCGGTGATGCACTCGAACACCGTGCAGGCAAAAGAATAGATATCGCTTGCGGTCGTGGCGGGCTCACCTTGAAGCCGCTCCGGGGCCATGTATTCGACAGATCCGACGATGTCTCCGGCTTTCGTCAATAAGGTCCAGGCTCGGCCCTTGGCCAGCCCGAAATCCGTTAGAGCCACGGTGCCCGTGCGATCCATGAGGACGTTGGAAGGCTTCACGTCACGATGCACGATCTCTTTTTCGTGGAGGCTGTCCAGCCCTTCTCCCAAGGCCCGCGCCACCCGGATCACCTCGTCGAGATCCAAAGTCTTGCGTTCGGCGATCTCCTCCGCAAGGGATCTTCCGTCGACGAACGCCATCGCAAGATAGCTCCGTCCCCCGACCTCACCCTCATCGAGCACGGGAACGAGGTGGCGGTTGGATACGCCCCGAGCAGCACGTGCCTCTTGCGTGAACCGCTGTTGATAGCGGCGATCTTTAGACAACTGCACCTTCATGATCTTCAAGGCGACGATGGTTCCATCTGCGCGGCTTGCTTTGAAAACGACGCCCATCCCTCCTTCGCCTAACAACCGGTCGAGCCGGTAATCGCCGAAAAGGACTCCGGGCTGCAAGCCGTCTGTGGAAGGAGTGTCCTCAGGATCGGTGGGATGCATGAGTCTTAGCTAAGAAGACGACGGGTCTCGATTGCATCGCTGATCTAGCATAGTTGTCATGGCGGACCACTCAGAGGGCGCGCCCGCGGCTTCGATTCGCCGAGTTGTTGCCGCCTATCTCATCTTGTTTTGCCTTTTGCTCGTGTCGATGCTGATCTTCGTCAGGCTCGGGCAAAGCCACGAATCGCACGCTGCGATCGTGAAGAACGTTGGCAGCTCGACCGGAGAGCTGTCCGCCGAGGAGACGTTCGGTCGACTGATGCTCGCCATCGCTACTGTCGTCCTTCTTGCTCGCATGGTCGGCGTGCTGGTGTCGAAGATCGGCCAGCCGCGGGTGATGGGCGAGATCATTGCAGGGATCTTGTTGGGGCCGTCGGTACTCGGCTTGCTATTGCCGAAAGTGCAGACGTATTTGTTCCACCCGACCATAGTTCCGTTGCTGGGAGGGGCAGCAGATATCGGCCTCGCCTTTTACATGTTTCTGGTTGGTCTCGAACTCGATCCGGCGATGCTGCGCGGCAGGCTCAGTCAGGCTGCGGTCATCTCTAACGCGAGCGTCGTTGTTCCAATGGCAGCCGGTGTAGCCACGGCCGCTGGGATCTATTCGTCACTCGCCCCTCCCGGGGTCCGCTTCTTACCCTTCGCGTTGTTCGTAGGCGTGTCGATGTCGATCACAGCATTCCCGGTTCTTGCTCGCATCCTGATCGAAGAGCGTTTGATCAAGAATCCGGTGGGAGCGATCGTGCTCGCCTCCGCCGCGGTCGATGACGTGACCGCCTGGAGCCTCTTGGCCCTTTCGACCGCGCTGGCAGGAGCCAGCGACCACAACGCTCTGCTCATCGTGCTATTCGTTGCGGTGTTCTGCTCCGGGATGGCTCTTGTCGTGCGGCCCTTGTTGGCACGCGTCGCTATCGCGTATGACGAGGCGGGTCACGTACCTGCGACTTGGATCGCCACAGTGTTCGTTGGGGTTTTGCTCTCGTCTTTCCTCTCTCAATTCATCGGCATCGCTGCGATCTTCGGAGCATTCGTCATGGGTTTGGTGATGCCGCGGCGAGCCAATCTCACGCACGACATCGCGGA
>JAXDJM010000104.1:0-6146 GCA_034665605.1 Actinomycetota bacterium
AAGTAGCGGATGGCCTCCAGAAGGGTCTGAGGTAGCCAGTGCTTCTGCTCGGTCGGGGTCTTGGGATTCTCACTCATGCCCCCATTCTGATGAGGGGGTGTGACAGTTTTGGTGAGTCAAACCGGTCAGTACCCAAAAAAATGTACCCCGCAGTGGCTTTCGGCCGAGGCCTACTCACCTCTACGAGGTACCCGACCAGCTTAGTGCTCTCTGCGGACCGGACTCAAGATTGTCCGCTCACTTTTGTTCGCGGTTTGTACCAAGAGTTTCGCGTTTACAGGTAGCTCCGCAGGCTCCACAGCTCGGGATAGAACCGCTTGTCCAGGGTCGTTCGCAGGTACCCGGCCCCCGTCGATCCGCCGGTTCCCGTCTTGGAGCCGATCTGCCGCTCGACCATCAACACGTGTCGTTGTCGCCACAACGAGAACAGCTCGTCGTGAGTCAACAGCTCCTCCGATAGATCGAAGAGGTCTCCGTGGGCGTCTCGTTCGCGCGCGATGGTCAGCAACGTTTGGCGCCGCCCGGCTTCGTCATCGGGCGGCATCGGAAGACCCTGCCGCTCGAGCAACCCGCAGAACGCGTCCCAGAGTGTGGGCTCGTCGAGCCGACGTTTCAATCGCTGCGCTTCGGCATCGTCCGGTGTCAACCTGTCGAGGTACTTCGCATCCTTCAAACCAGACAAGAACTCGATCTCGCGGAATTGGACCGATTGAAAACCGCTCGCCGGCGCGAGGTGCGTACGGAACTGCAAGAAATCCTGGGGTGACATGGACTCGAGCACCTCGATCTGTTGGATCAAGACGCGCTCGATCGAATGAGCGCGCGCCAAGTAATGACGCGCACGTGCGATGCCGTCCGAATCCAATGCCCCGCGGGTCGCCTCGAGCTCCCACAAAAGTTCCTTGAACCACAGTTCGTAGACCTGATGAACGACGATGAACAGAAGCTCGTCGTGAGCGGGTGGATCCGACAACAGATGCTGCAGGGAAAGCAGTTCGTTGATCTTTAGGTAGCCGCCGTAGGAGAGACGGCGCCCTTCCTCACCGAACTCGACGGAGCGCGGCGAGTCCGGGCTCAACTGTACGGAGCGGTCTGTATCGAGATGATCGTCGTACCGATGTCGACCAGCGGGAAGAGTTGCATCACGTCGTCGTTGGACATCCGGATGCAACCGTGAGAGGCGTTGTGGCCTAAGGTCGAGAGCTCCGAGGGCGGGATCCCGTGGAAGCGGATCCCAGGAGACGACCAGTAGATCGCCCGCAGACCCAACGGGTTGTCGGGACCCGGTGGGATCGAAGCCGGCATGCTCGAGCCCCATCCATTGGGGGCCGGATTGATCCACTCGGGGTTCTCCACTTTCGCGATCACGTGGAAGGTGCCCTGCGGAGTGGGGTAGATCGACTGTCCGGTCGCAACCGTGTAGGTATGCGTGATCTTCCCGTTCTGGTAGAGGTACAGCCTGTTCTCACCGATGTGGAGCAGCAACACGGTCTTGAACGCGTCGGTCGTGACTTTCGGTTTGACCGTAGACACGGGAAGCCGAACGTGGTGGCCGCTCGTCCGTAATGCCGACCGGAATCCTGCGATCGCCTTTCCCAGCTTGATCGTCCGTCCGGTCTTCTCATGCAGAACTTTGACCCATGTATTCGAGGAATCGATCGAAGCGTCCTGAGCCTCTTGATCGAATGTAGTGGCAAGCCCATGGACGAACGAAGCGACACCCGAGCGCGGATATCTGAACGCGATCGGCCGGTCGAAGCCGAGACCCGTGCCGAGCAATCTCATCTGCGCGCGCTTGACGAAAGATGCGTGCGCGCTGGCGGCAAGTGCTTCGTTCACCACTGCGCGCGCGTTGCTACGCGCGCCGAGTTGCTTGGGGGTTACGTGCCAGGTGCGGTCGTGCCAGGTGACTGTGATGTCGCGACGGAGCTGCGGACGAACGGCTTTCCTCACGGCCTTCATAGCTTGAGGGCCGGTCATGCCCCCCAGGTCCGTTCCGGCGACGCTTACCCCGGGCAGGATCTCGCCGCGGTACTGGTGCGTGAACCCGTAGGTCGCATAGGAGGCCCCGGCGACCCCCAAGGTGAGGAGCCCGAACACCACTGCCAGCCAGATCTTCGTCTTGCGACCAGGCCGGCGTCGCCACCCCGGGGGGCGCGCGTCGAACTCGGTCACGACCTCTTCGGTGGTTTTAGTCGCGGCAAACAAACCGCCGAACGAGCCGGCTTGTTCCTGTTGCACTTGTGGCTCGGATGACTCCATCGATCTCCTAATCGGCAGTCCTGCGGCAAATCCTTCGAGGGCCCCTGTACTGATAACACCTTCGGAGCGGCGAACAAATCACCCTCGAGGGGGAAATTCCCCAATCACACCTTTCCGACGCCCGTTCAGGCCAACAAGTTTCCAGCTTTGCAAGCAGAATTCCATACGTAGACATGGTGATGCCGGCCCCGAAGGGCCGGCATCGATTCTCCCAACCGAAATCTCTTTAGTGGTAGATGCGTGGGTCGAAGGCCGACTCGCCACTCGTCTGGCGAGCGAAACCAACGCCGGTCTTAATCGTTCCGGGACGGTTGTTGTCCGACCACACGACCTCCGGACGGCCCGCCGGGTCGACTGCGACCTTGAAGAAGTCGAGCAACGAGCGGTCGCTCGACGACCCCGGTAGGACTCCGCAGAAGATCCCCAGCGTGCAGATCCCACCGACGTGGTTGGAGTGATCGCTTGCGGTTGCCGTCTGGACATCGGGATGCGGCTTGGACTTGCCTTGGGCAACGAGGCCGCGCACTTGCGCAACCTTCACGACCCATTGGGCTTTCGTGTCGTTCTTGTCCTTGTCGTCGGTGTGGTACCACGCAACGACGGCCACCCCGGGTCCTCCGCCGGTCACCCAACCGAACAGATCGTTCCCACCTTTGTCGTCGACAATGAACGGCTTCGTCCACGTCTGGCCGTGGTCCGTAGACTCCTGCAGCCACACGTGCATCGGCTCACCCTTGTGCGCGTAGCCCGAGTAGACCGCGTAGACGTTGCCAGCCTTGTCGACACCGCTTGCCATCCAGAAGTTCCCGTAATTGGCATCGGCCGCTCCCGGGTTCACCTCGTAGTCGTTCCACGTTGCGCCATGGTCGGTGCTGACGCTCATACGGATCGTCGAGATCGGGGGCGTCCCATACGTCGTGTCTGTCGTATCTACGCGAGTCACTCCGTAAAGGGCGTAAACGGCTCCCTTGCCGTCGACTGAGATCCCGCCGATCGAAGTTCCGTTGTGCGCGCTCTCGCCGGCCGTCTGGGGGTCCGAGTAGATCGTGTGGGGTGGTGAGAACGACTTACCACCGTCGTTCGAGACGGCGGCGAGCATCGTCCCGGAAGCCAGCTCGTGCCACGCTAGATAGACGGTGCTCTTGCCTTCGGTAGCGAGCCACTCGCGGTCGGCGGATCCGTCCACGAATGTCTCCTGCGGGAAGGTCTTCCCTTTGTCGGTCGACTTCCACACGCTGATCCCATCGATCTCGAGGTCGGCGACGTAAACCGTGCCGTCCTTCGCGACCGCGACATCGGAGTCGCTGCCGGACGTTTGCGACCCAGGTGAGGTCGAGCTCGGCGTAACCGTCGGAAGCTTGGTCCAGCTATTGCCTTTGTTCTCGGACCGAGCGAGAACGGCTCCGTTCTCGCCTGGAGTCGTCACGTAAACGGTGCCGTCGTGCGCGATCGCCAATCCCGGCTCCCCGTAGGACGACGTGTAGGCGTAGGTGTTCTTACCAAAACGGATCGGGCCGGGGCGACCGCTCGCCTCAGGTGCGATCAACAGGCCCACAAGGGCTACAGACAGGGCAGTGGCTGTTGCCACACGAGTAAGTGAACGACGCATCTCCGGATCCCTCCTCAAGGACGTTGTGCGCTAGGGAGGTTCGCCGGAAGCTTCGCGACTCCTGCGGGCCGACGAGGTTGCGCCCCATGCCGCTCGTAAGCCACGATGGCGTCGATGGACGTAGCCGGATCTCTTCTCGACCTCGTCGGCGACACCCCTCTGCTCCGCTTGAGTCGCTTCGGTGCAGGGCTCGAGTGCGACTTGCTCGGGAAGCTCGAGATGCTCAATCCCGGCGGAAGCGTGAAGGACCGCATCGGCATCCGGATGATCGAAGCGGCCGAGGCGGAGGGCAAGCTCCGGCCCGGGGGCACGATCATCGAGCCCACCTCGGGCAATACCGGGGTCGGACTCGCGATCGCGGCGGCGTTGCGCGGTTATCGCTGCATCTTCACCATGCCCGACAAGATGAGCCAGGAAAAGATCTCGTTGCTGCGCGCGTACGGGGCCGAAGTCGTGATCACTCCCACCGCGGTCCCGCCCGAATCGCCGGAGTCCTACTACCGCGTTGCCGATCGTTTAACGGAAGAGATTCCCGGCGCGTTCCAGCCGAACCAGTATCACAACCAGCACAACCCTCGGAGTCACTACGAGACGACGGGTCCCGAGCTGTGGGAGCAGACCGAAGGGAAGCTGACGCATGTCGTGATCGGCGTCGGCACCGGCGGCACGATCACCGGAGTCGGTCGCTATCTCAAGAAGATGAACCCCGGCATCCAGATCGTCGGCGCCGATCCCGAAGGATCAATCTATACGGGTGAGGTCGGTCCTTATCTGGTCGAAGGGATCGGCAAGGATTCGTGGCCGGAGATCGTCGACACGAATGTCATAGACCGATGGATAACGGTTAGCGACAGGGACTCGTTCCTCACCGCGCGGCGGTTGACACACGAAGAAGGGCTGCTCGCCGGTGGTTCTTGCGGAACGGCAGCGTGGGCCGCGCTCGAGGTTGCGAAAGACCTGGGACCGGACGGTGTCGTCGTCGTGATCCTTCCCGATTCCGGAAAGAGCTATCTGTCCAAGCTCTACGACGAGTCGTGGATGCTCGAGCACGGCTTCGTCGACAGACCGCAGACCTCGGTCCGTATCGGCGAGGTACTAACGACCAAGAGAGACGCCGAGCCCGACATCCCGGATCTAGTTGCCGTGCTGCCGCACGAGAAAGTTGGACGAGCGATCGACGTCCTTCAGGAGTACGGCATCTCGCAATTGCCGGTGGCAAAGAGCGAGAGGCCCGATGAGATCACCGAGATCCTCGGCTCGATCCACGAGCGCAGCCTCCTCGACCGGGTCTTTCGCGATCGCGATGCCATCGGGCGCGACGTCGTCGAGGTGATGGACGCACCTCTGCCCGTGGTGCAGTCGTCGGCGTCCGTCGAAGAGATGTTCGAGGGACTGGCGCGCGGCGCGGAAGCCATCGTCGTAGCCGACGGATCGCGGCCCTCGGGCGTGTTGACTAGGGCCGACCTACTCGAGTTTCTGGCACGACAGGGCCGCGCCTAAGGGGTCCTTAGGAGCCGAGAGCGCGCTCGAGGTCCGAGATCAGGTCGTCGGGGTGCTCGATCCCTACCGACAGCCTGATGAGCCCTTCCGGCACCTCCATGCCCGAGCCCGCCAGGCTTGCGTGGGTCATCCGGTAGGGATGCTCGATCAGCGATTCGACCCCACCGAGCGATTCGCCGAGGAAGAACAACTGCGTGCTCGCGCAGATATCCAGCGCACGTTCTTCGCTCGATACTTCGAACGACACCATGCCCCCGTAAAGCGGTTCCCCTGCGGCGGCCATCTGTTTGGTTGCAAGGTCGTGGCCCGCATGCTTGGGCAGACCCGGATAGTGGACCTTTGCGATGTCGTCGCGTTGCGCGAGCCACTGCGCGACGCGGTCCGCCCCCGCGCTGTGAGCGCGCATCCGCACGCCCAGAGTCTTCAGACCCCGAAGAAGGAGCCAGCAGTCGAACGGGCCGGGGATCGCGCCGGCCGCGTTCTGCAAGAAGCGCAGTCGCGCGGCAAGCTCTTGATCGGCCGTGGTGATCACGCCGGCAACGAGATCGGAGTGTCCGCCGAGATACTTCGTCGCCGAGTACCACACCGCGTCGGCACCCAGCTCGAGGGGCTGCTGCAGGAACGGCGTCGCGAACGTGTTGTCCACGACGAGCAGCGCGCCGGCCGCGTGAGCCTGCTGGGCGATCGCGCCGATATCGCAGACCTTCAGCAGCGGGTTGCTCGGCGTCTCGATGACGATCAGAGCCGCGTCTCGTTCCAGAGCACGCTCGATCTC
>JAXDJM010000105.1:0-4102 GCA_034665605.1 Actinomycetota bacterium
CTAGGAGTTTGACGTCAAGTATGCCGTCCGGCAATACGTAAGTCCGACATATCCCTTTTGCCCTAAGGAGTGGAGCGGATCGGATTCGAACCGACGACCCCCTGCTTGCAAAGCAGGTGCGCTACCAACTGCGCCACCGCCCCATAGAAACTCCAGTTTAGCTGCGGTAACGCTCTCCAGCTAGGAGGGATCTAGCAGGTGCTCGTAACGAGTAGCTGCAAACGTGAATCTCAAGGGCGAGACAGAGATTCAGAACGAATCGAACAGCATCTAAGTGGTCAGCTTCTTAGGGTGGTACGAAGTCAGGAGCGGCCGCCGGCCATCCACGGACAAGGACACGACCATGCGAGAGCTCCTCGTCGACTTCATCACCTCTCTCGACGGCTACGCGTCTGCGGAGGGGTGGCCCGGCCTCTGGGGTCTACAGGGGCCTGAGTACCTCGGCTGGCTCGCCGAGCAGCCCGAAGTCACGTACCTGATGGGAGCGAACACCTACCGACTGATGTCGGGCTTCGCCTCTGGAGAAACCCCAGCTGGAACAGACGAGTTCACTGCCGACGAGAAGGCCTCCGTCGACGGACTCACGCGAGCGACGAAACTCGTATTCTCCGCCTCTCTCGAAGAGCCGCTCACGTGGGCCAACGCGACGCTCGTCCGCGACGACGCGGTCGAAGCCGTCCGGGCAACGAAGAAGGACGGCTCTGGCCTCATGAGCACGCTGGGCAGCATCAGCCTGTGCCGGTCGCTGCTGCGAGCCGGACTCGTCGATCGCTTCCGCGTCGTGATGTTCCCGGTGATCACCGGCGCCACCGGAGCAGAACGCATCTACGATGACTACCCCGATGTCGCCCTCGAGATGATCGACAACCGCACCTTCGACGGTCGCATCCAGCTGGTCGAATACCGGCCCGACGTGCTCGAGCACCCACCGCTCGGCCAATGAAAGTGTCGGATGGACAGCACCTAAGGGTGCGGTGTTCGAGTTCGATCAGCCTGCCGAGGCCTCCGGCTCGAGCACTCCGAAGCCTGCCCCCTGGGGATCGGTGATCAGCGCGAAACGACCCACGGTTGGGATAGCGGTCGGCTCCCGCTGGATGGTCGCGCCCAGCTCTCTGGCTTTCGCGACCGCATCGTCGGCATTCTCGACCGCGAAGTAGATAAGCCAGAATGACGGCATCGGTCCCGGTGGGAGCATGCTCCCGGCGGCATATTGACCGTCCTTCTTGTAAACCACATAGGAACCGTCCTCGCCGAACGGCTCTGGTGTCCAGCCGAAGAGGTCTGTGTAGAAGGACTTCGCCTTCTCGAGGTCCGATGCCATGACCTCGGTCCACGCCAACGTGTTGGGCTCACCCATCACCTCGGCACCGATGTTGTCTTTGGGCTCCCACAAGCAGAAGAACGCGCCGTTCGGGTCCGCGATCACACTCATTCGCCCTGCGTCGAAGACATCGAAGGGCCCTGCGTGGATCGTGCCGCCGAGCTGCTCTGCTTCCTTCGTGCGGTTGTCGAGGTCGTACACGGTGAAGTAGGCGTTCCACGCCGGGGGAGCTCCTGCTTCCCGCTGCTGCTCCTGCTGAACGGAAGCTGCGGCCGTGGTCTTCCCGTTCTTCTTGAACATCGTGTAAACCCCGCCGCCTTCACCCATCGGGACATCTTCGGAGTCCCACTCGAACAGCCCGGTGTAGAAGCGCTTGGCTCCTTCGAGGTCGGTGGTAGCTAGGTCCGAATACGAGAACATGGTCTCGATGTGCTTGGTGACCTCGGGCATGGCAAAGCCTCCTGTTTGGCCGGCGTCGTAGACCTAACCTAGCAAGCCCGGCGATCTAGGAAAAGTGAAATCTGGCGTCAGCCTCGAGCGCGCAGATGTCCCAGCAAGCGCCAACCGATCCCCCGCAGCGTTTGGATGCCGTACGCGTGACTCGGATCGTTGTGCGTGAGAACCGCGACTGCCACCCTCTCTCCGTGCAACTGGATGTATGCGACCTGGTGATCGACCCAGCCCGTGCCCGACCCCCATCCACCCTTGAAGTACAGGTGCCACTTCGGGAGCCGATCATCGACGAAGGACGCCAGGCCCCATCTCTGGGGGCCGATCACGTGGGACAGGAGGTAGCGCGCGTAACCGCGATGCCGCCGCGGGATGAACTTCTGGATGCGATCCATGAAGCGCGCCATGTCTGCCGCCGTGATCTGGGTGAGTCCCCAGGGCCGGGCGTAGTGGAACCCATGCATATGCGCGCGGCGAGCGAGCCGATTGATGCGACGGGGGCCCACGATGTTCGCGACGCGAGTCGCAGCCGAGTTATCGGATCGCTTGATCATCGGCGCGAGCATCGAGCGATCGGAATCTTGCAGGGGACGATGCCGCACAGACCTCATCCGCAGATAGGTCACGAGCAGCACCACCTTTACGACACTTGCCGAGGGCATCTGCACCTGAGAGCGGTAACCGTGGAGGTCGCCATCCGTGCCGACGACTGCAAATGCGATCTCGCCCTGCCGCGACCGCGCGTAGTGCTCGGCGTCACGAACGTAGTAGGGCCAGCCGTGAGCCGACGCCGGTCCATGCGCGGACATGGGGGCCGGGATCCCGGCCCCCATGAGAGCTCCTATCGCAAACGTAGCAACCGCAAACTTCATCCGCTCGACGCTACGACCCGCTGAACTCCGCCGAGCGTTTGCCTATCTGAAGCTGTTGATCTGCGTCTGCGGATTCGTGTTGCCCTTGAAGTAGTAAGTGTCCTGGGCTCCGGTGCCGGCGAGTTCGTACACGCGGAGCATGCCGTCCTCGCCACTTGTGTAAAGGCGGCCGTTGTACCAATACACCGACCACATGTTTACGCCGTCAGGTTGCGCGTACGCGTACTCCTTCGGGTTCGCTGGATCGCTGAAGTCCGTTACCGACAAGCCACCCGTGTAATACGCGGACACGACGAGGTACTTCTTCGGATCGCGCATCGGGATGATGTTGAAGTTGTGCGTCGTGCACACCTGGTCGGGCGCGCCCATCCGCGGGAGGGACTCGTGGCCGAGCAACGTTGGGTTGGTTGGATCGGACACGTCGTAGTACCACATGGCACCCGTGGTTGATAGCGAGTTCCCTTCACACGCATCGACACCTTCTGCCCCCGCGAACTCGTCACCAAGAGCGAGGACTTTCCCGTCCCAAGTCATCGCCGTCGAGTGATGGATGTTGATCGCCGGGTTGTAGATGTGAGCGATGATCTTCGGGTTCTCCGGGTCTTTGATGTCCCACACCTGCGACTCGGTGATGCACGCGGCGAACGCAAGGTGGCGGGCCGGTACAACCGTCACGTCGTGGCAACCGATCGTCTGACCGGTCGACGGTGTGGACACGACCTTGGCAGCTTCCGGGTTGTTGAGCGGAACCTTTACGACCGATGTGTAGGAGTGGTTCGACGCGTTGCATTTCTGACCCTGGCCCCCGAGCGGGTACGACTGGATGTAGAGGTACACGTTCTTTCCGTCGGGATAAAGCGTGTTCGTGTGCGAGCCACACGCGGTGTACACGCTGCTCACTTCTTGCGGCCGCGACGGGTCGGAGATGTCGATGATCCTGACGCCTTCCCACGCATTGCTTTGAGCCTGGTCGGTGTTGGACGCGGTAGCCGTGTCCTTCGTGTCACACGAAGGACCGCTCAGGGTTGCATCCACCGAGAAGAAGACGAGGTGGCCCCAGATGGACACATCGCCTTGGCCGCCGGCACATGCAAGTGTCCCGAGCTCCTTCAGATACGGGGCTCCCGGTGTGATCTTGAAGATGCCGAGGCCTTGATAGGAGCCGGCAACGACGAGGTTTCCTCGGAACGCGAAGTCGGTCCCGGTCACTTGCTGTCCGGCGATCTGGAAGGGAGCGTGCATCAGCTCGGTGATGTTCTTGGACTGCGGGCCCTTCTCTGGCTGCTGGGCCACGGCCGCTCCCGCACTGAGAAGTAGAGCCACCAGCGCAACTACGCCGATCGTCTTACGGAACATTCGGGAACCTCCAGATCGCGTGATTTATGTCCACTCGAGACATTCGTCACGGAGTGCCCCGACTCCTGCGCCGAATAGAGGCCCGGGCGGGGCAGATATAGAG
>JAXDJM010000106.1:0-10404 GCA_034665605.1 Actinomycetota bacterium
GAAGCCGAGCTTGATCGCCAGCGAGATGTCGCTACACATCACGTGATCGCCGATCGTGGGCGACACGTTGAAGATGATGTTGTCGTTGACCGCGACCTCGCCCGCGATGATCGGCACGTAGCTGACCGGTGCGATCAGATAGCCGAGCTGGTCGTCGGCAAGACCCAGTTGGATCACGAAACGAGCCTTCGTTCCGTCACTTGGGTCGGTCGTGCCGACCGCGTCCCGGACTCCCTTACCGATCGCGTAGAACCCCTCACCCGGAGTGCCTGAGAACAGAACACTTCCGACGCGCAGGGCGGAAGTGACCGTGCGGATCGTTTGTCCCACGATCCATGGGCTCTCGTGGCTGCGTAGCAGCCGCGCCCCCGCGTACTGGCCGGCCATGAACAGTGCCGTTACCGCGGGACCGACGACAGGCTCACGGATGTAAGACGCCGCCGCTTTGACCGGTCCATGGACGTCGATCGTGGACGGGCCGTCGAGTGCGTCGGCGACGTGGGCCATGTAATTCAGCGTGAACGCGGTTCGCCGGTCGGACACGTTGTAACCGGGGTTGTTGGGGTTCGTGAACGAGCACGCAGGCCGGCATGGCTGCGTGCCACCGACCGCGCCCTCCATCGCGAGGCCGACGCCGCCGTAGGTCTCGGCCATCTTGTCAGATAGGAACTGCGGCCAGTCGCCGTGCACGCCGGGGCCACCGCCCGCGGTGCCGTGCGCCGCGAACGCCATGTAGGTCACGACGACCGAACCGTCGGGCGCAGTCGCTTGAAGAACGCGCACCATGCCGTCCTTGCCCGGCGTCGCGCATAGGTCGGGGCCAGGATAGGCCTCGGTCTTCGACTGATTGAGAGCCTCGGAGCACGACTGGTTATAGATGAGGTCGGATGCATCGGACTCGCCGGCGCGGATGCTCGCGTGGGTGCGCGAGCGGTACGCTTCTTCGATCGCCTTAACGGTTTGGTCGAAGATGTATCGGTAGTACTGGTTGTCGCCGGTGTAGCCGGGGATCTGCACGTCGCCGACGCCACCCCACGCGCCGATCGTGTCGGGTCCCGCATGAGTGTGGTCGGACGCGATCAGGATGTGGCTTGCCGGAAGGCCGGGAATGTCTTGCGCGACGCGATCGCGCATGTCAGACAATCCCCAGGGACCCGCTTCGTACGCGGCGAACATGCCTTGCGTCTCGATGTCTGCGATCGCGATCGCTTGGTTGCCGTCGTCGACGACCATCGCGCGGGCTCGGATGTGCTCGCCTTGGAATTGGTTCTGGCTCCCGCGCGACACAACCACTCCCGGGAACAAGCTTCCGTCGCCGAGCCCGTTCCCTCCTTGGTTGATCGTCACGCCGGGTGGCGGAGAGATGTCTTCGGTGGCGGCGCCGACCAGGTAGTCGGGCAGCGTCACCGTGACGGTCGAGGGGGCCGAGCTGTAGGTCGTGGTCCCGCGAGTGGCAGACGCGACGACGGCGTAGGTGTAGCTCCCGCCTTGGTGGACGTCGGAGTCGTGGTAGCCCGTTGCAGCGCCCGGCAGGGTCGCGAGCGCCGTCCCGTTCTTCGTGATCGATATCGACTGCGTCTGGGTTCCCACCGGATAGGTCTCGGGCAGCCACGAGAGGTCGACCCCCGATGTGGAGACGTGGGCCGCGAGGCCGCCTGGAGGAGCGATGACCGGCGTTTTGGCCGAGGCGGGACCGGCGAGACCGGCAACGAGCAAGAGCGCGACGACGACGGCCGGGGCGCGACGGATCAAGCTTGTGGTTTTCATCTCGCAAACATTTGACGTCCGGGCTCGTATCCCTTCCCTGCCGACAGGACTCGTCCTGCTCCCGCCGAATCTTTGACCCATGGAGGCGGGGAGCAATCGTCTAATCGCGGCCATGACCACGATGGTGGTCGTCGGCGCGCTGGCGATGATCGCGGGGCCTCCCGCCTCGGCCGACGTTGGCCTCAGAGATGGGGGCCGGACGGCGACCTATACGGCGGGCGGGCAACCGGCGCCCGGGATCGCTCCTCTACTCGCGCCCAATAGCGAGATCCACGACACGAAGGTCACCACGCAGGAGCCGAGCATCGGCATCTCCCGCGATGGGCAGATGTACATCGATGCCACGAACGGTGGCAAGCCCACCGTCGTCACGAGCTCGGATTGGGCGAAGTCGTGGCACGAGGTGTCGGCCGGGCACACCCGATCGCTCGACCCGTTCCTTTACGTCGACCCCGTGACCGGACGCGTCTTCTCGGTCGATTACCAGGCCGCGTGCCAGCAGGTTTCCTATTCGGATAACGCCGGCAAGACGTGGACCACCAACTCGCAAGCTGCGTGTCAGATCACCGATCACGAGAATCTCTTCGCAGGCCCGGCCCCCAAGGGCGGGGCCGCGCCAGGCGGTTACCCCGACATCGTCTACATGTGCGGCAACGGCGGGGGGATCGGAGTCGTGTTCTTCAGCCACGTCGCACAGTTGTGTGCCAAGTCCCTCGACGGCGGGGCAACGTTCTTGCCGACCCAGACTCCTCCTTATATGGACGGTTCCAATTCCGGGGCCGACGGTGATGCCGAAGTCCCGGGGAACTGCAATGCCGACAGTGGTCACGGATATGTCGGCCCCGACGGTGCCCTGTACGTCCCGCGCGGATGGTGCGGTCAGCCCTGGCTTGCGATCAGCCACGACGAAGGTGACTCGTGGACGCGGGTTCAGGTTGCAGACAACGGGATGTTCGCAGGGCCCGAAGATGCGGTAGGGGACAACACCTTCGTGTTCGATCACGAAGCGGCAGTTGCTGCCGACGCCGAGGGCAACATCTACTACTCATGGGTCGCGCGCGATCGCAAGCCATATCTGTCGGTCTCGCACGACGACGGTAAGCACTGGACGAAGCCGATGGATGTTGCTCCACCGGGCTTGACGCAGACCGCGCTCCCCGCGCTCGACATCGGAGGACCGGGCAAGGTCGCGATGGCGTTCATGGGATCCACCAACGCGCCGAAGAAGCCGTTCCCCGACGACAAGGACTGCGTGTCGGGCGGTCTCGACTGCAACCGCCATGAAGAGAAGTACAAGAACACCACGTGGAACGGCTACATCGTCGAGACGGCCAACGCGACCGCGTCTAAGCCGGTCTTTTACGGGGGCCCGATCAACGCCCCCTCCCAACCACTTCTCCACGGGGGTCCGTGTGGGCCTGTCCGTTGTCTGCAGGAGCTCGATTTCATCGATGTGGTCGTGGGGCCAGATGGCAATCCATGGGGAGTATTCGTGGATGCGTGCCTGACGGGGGCGGTGTGCAACGGTCAGGGAGCCGTGGTCGGACGCCTAGTCGGGGGCCCGTCGCTGTGCGCCACTCACGAGCCCGGCATGAGCGAGTGCCCGGCCCCCAAGAAACACTCCTAGCCGAGGACTAGTCCGAACGGGGCACGGCGGCGCCCGTTACATCCCTCTTATAGGGGGTGCCCCTTTGCTCCAGTTTCTGCCATAGTTGCGCGAAGAGTTACTGCCAGACATCGACGGGGTCAACGTGAAGGGCGTCCAGACACAGGCATTTCACGAACAGGCTGGCCTCGGCGCGGGCAGAGAAGAACCGATCCGGGTCCTGATCGCGGACGACGACCCGATCGTTCGCTTCGGTCTAGAGGAGTTGATCGAACGCCAGCCGGTCATGAGACTCGTCGGAGCGGCGGCGAACACCGATGAGGCCGTCACGCTCGCCGGGCAAGCTCATCCGGCGGTTGCGCTTGTCAACCTTCGCATGGCGGACGGCGGTGGCACCCGGGCGACCCGAGAGATGCTGCGCGTTTCGCCGGAGACCAAGGTGGTCGCCCTGTCGCGCTCGGGGAACAAGGAAGACGTTCTCGAGATGCTCCGGGCGGGAGCTACGAGCTTCATCATCAAAGGGGCCGACACCGAAGAAGTGCTTTCTGCGATCGAGAGTGCAGCCCGTGGCGAGCGTGAGGTGTCCCACGATGTCATGTCCGGCCTGGTAGACGATCTAACCGATCACCTCCAGAGAGAGTCTCGACAAGACGCCGCTCGGGAGAAGCGTCTAGATCGCATCAGGGCAGCGGTCACCTCGTCGCCTCTTCCGGTCGTATACCAGCCGATCGCGGATCTCCGAAGCGGCCGGATGGTCGGCGCGGAAGCTCTCGTGAGATTTCCCACGGAGTTGGGCTGGAGTCTCCAGACGTGGTTCGACGAGGCGGAGAGCCTGGGCCTTCTTCTCGAGCTGGAGCTGGCTTGCTTTCAAAGCGCGATTTCGGACCTCGATCGACTACCACCTGATATCTACCTTGCGGTGAACATGTCGCCCGACACAGCGCTGTCGCGGCAGTTCCGCAACTTGTTGCGGCCGGAGATCCTCCCGCGGCTGGTGATCGAGATAACCGAGCACGCCCCCGTTGCCGACTACCAGCTGTTGGGGGCATCGCTTCGGGACACTCGCAAACGTGGTTTGCGGTTGGCGGTCGACGATGCGGCATCCGGCTACTCGAGCTTGCGCCAGATCCTTCTTCTAGAGCCCGACATCATCAAGCTCGACATCTCTATCACCCAGGGTCTCGAGCACGACAAACGTCGCAGGGCCCTGGCGGCATCGCTCGTCTCTTTCGCCCGCGAGATGGAATCCTCCGTTGTCGGCGAGGGGATCGAAACCCCGTCGCAAGTTCAGATCCTCACCGAGCTCGGTGTCCATCACGGTCAGGGCTTTCACATCGCGCGACCCCAGTCCCTGCCGCTCGAGGATTCCGGCGCTTGGAGGGCCGAGCCGCCGGCCCCCGCCTCGACTGCTCCGCCGACGGCACAGATCCGCCTCGCTTGACCGCGCAAAGATCGACGCCCCCCTTGTCACTGGGGCCTAGGGGACTACTCATCCGTGCGGTCGCTCCTACCAGCGTTCCCAGTGGACGACGTCGTCGAACGGGCGGCGGTTGGGTTTCGTGAGCGGACGCAGTGGACGGTCGGCCGGGTAGCCGAATCCGATCATGTAGATACAGATGTGATCGTCGGGGAGCCCTAGTACTCGCTGCGCCTGTTCTTGATCCATAACGGCCGAGTGTCCGGATCCGATACCGAGGTCGGCCGCGGCCAGCATCATGTTCGCCGTCGCCTGCCCTGAGTCGTACTGGAGCCAATCGCGGTGTAGATCGTCTTGGGGGCGTTCCGCGACAAGTGCGACCGTCGCGGCCGATGAGGCGATGTGCTTCCCGCCCATCTCCCAGGCTTTGGCTAGGTCGATCAGATGTTGCCGGTCGGTCACGACAACGAAATTCCACGGTTGCCAGTTCTGGGAGGAGGGAGATCGCCGGCCGGCTTCGAGGATGCGCTCGAGGTCTTCACGAGCGATCGGTTGTTCGGTGTACTGACGGACGTTGCGACGCGCCCTGATCGCCTCCCACGTTTCCATGAACTTGTGCCTATCACGCCTTCTATGTCACATCAGTCTCGGGAACCGAGTCTGGAACGACACAGAATGACCGGTCCGCTCGTCGAGAGATCTAGGTCGCGAAGTTCGAGCCGCAAAGATTGGGGTCGCGAAGAGATGTGACGTCGAGGTCTTATTCCTGTCACAGGTGTCCTCTATGTTCATCTGGTGATTGAGGACGGGGGACCGAAGACTCAGACGGGGGCCGTGCTGAGGCTCGACGATGCCCAGCGGGCGGTCGTCGACCACGGTCCCGGCGCAGTGCTTGCCTTAGGGGGGCCCGGGACCGGCAAGACGACGGTCCTGTCCGAGCGGTTCATCCGTTTGGCGACGGCCTCCGGGTGCTCGCCCGACCGCATCCTGTTCCTGGTGCCCAATCGGGGCCAGAAGATGGCGCTCCAGGACTCGCTCACGCATCGACTGCTGTTCGACGAGGGGCTCGACGCTCTGATCGAGGTCCCGGTCTACACGTGGCACGGCTTCGCGAACCACCTGGTCAGCCGTCATTACGACCGGCTCGCCTATTCCGAGCCGCCGGTGCTGCTCACCAGCCCCGAGCAATGGGGCGACGTGCGGGACGCGCTTGCCAACGAAGACCCCGTGAACTGGCCGCATCACGGGCTCCTCTTGAAGAACAAGGGATTCGTCGACGAGGTTGTCGACTTCTGTATCCGGGCCGAGCAACGGCTCTTGGATGAATCGCAGCTGTCGGCACTCGCCCAGGCGAAGCCCGCGTGGGCGGACGTGATCAGGTTCTTCAAGGCTCACCGCAACCGCTTGCGGGCGCGCAGCCGCGTCGACTACCCGACCCTCCTCACCGACGCAACCGATCTGATCGCCAATCACGACGACGTGCGCGACGCACTCCATCAGCGCTTCTTGCACGTCCTCGTCGACGACGGACAAGAGCTCGCGCTGGTCCAGCAACGGATGCTGCATTTCCTGACGGGTTTCACCAGTGGTGAGGCCGGCGAGCGGTCGCTCGTCCTCGCCGGCGACCCGGATTCCGCGATCGAGACCTTCAGGGGGGCCGATCCGGGTTGGATCGACGACTTCGACAAGGAGTTCGGTCCTCACGAGCGCGTGACGCTGACGACCTCCTACCGGCTGAGCCCCGAGTTCGGCGCGCGGGCGATCGACCTGGTTGCGCGCAACGGTGCAGCCGATCATCGACCTCAGCGCTTTGCTGGCGAGGCCGAGCTCGAAGTTCATCGCTTCGGCAGTCTTTCGGCAGAGGTCGATGCGATCGCTCGCACCCTTCGGCTTGCGCATCTCGAAGATCAAGTTCCTTACGAAGAGATGGCGATCTTGTTGACATCGCCTCGTTCGATGCTTCCCGCGCTCGCCCGCGCCCTCGATGCGCTCGAGGTCCCGTTCTCGATCAGCGCGCCCGACCGGCCGCTCGGACGTGAGCCCATCGTGCGCGCCTTTGCCGATCTCGCCAGGTTCGCATTCGCCGACGAGCCCGATCCCGAGCAGCTCGTTACCTTGTTGCGCTCGCCGCTCGTGGATCTTGAAGACGCGACGGTGCGCGAGCTCGAACGTGTCGCACGCGTGACGGCGACCTCTCTCGGCGAAGTGCTGCATGACCCCCCGCCGGAGTTGGAGCTCGACGCCGAGTCGGCGGCGAGGATCGCCGAGCTTCTTGCTCTCAGCGACATCCTGGCCGCCCGCAAAGAGGACCCTGCCGATGCCGCTTTCTGGGTGATGTGGGACCGTTCTCGCTATTGCAAAGAACTGGTCGAACGCGCTCGCGTCGACCTCAACGATGCGGCGAACCGCGATCTCGATGCGCTCGTTGCGTTCAGCCGGGCATTGGGCCGTTTCGTCGAGCGCCGGCGCGGCAAGGGCACGTTCACCGATTACCTCGAAGCGATCGGGCGCGCCGACTTCGGTTCCGATCCGTGGCTCCCACCGGAGCGTTCCGGGGCGGGGGTCCAGGTCGTCAGCTTCCACGGTGCCAAAGGCAAGCAGTGGTCGATCGTTGCCGTTGCGGGTGTGATCGACGGTGCGATCCCCAAAGGCCGCCGTGCGACGGGGTTGTTCGATCCCTATTTCCTGGACGAGACCGACGCGGTCGCGCGCAGCAAGCGCAACGAGATGGAGGACCGGCGCGTCTTCTACGTCGCGGTCACGCGGGCAACCACGCGCACCATCGTCACGACCTCGCCGGGGCCGACCAGGCGCGGCGAACCCAGCCGGTTCATAGAAGAGCTTGCCGGCGCCATCCCCGATATCGAATCGGCACCGCACCTCCGTCCACTTACTTTCTCGGAGGCCGCGGCCCGCTACCGGAAGGTGCTTGCCGACGTGAACGCGCCCCCGGCCGAACGCATCGCCGCGCTGGCAGCGATCAAGAAGACGTGTGAGCTCGATCCCGCGTGCAGAGCGGCCCAACCAAGCGAGTGGTGGTGGCGCTGGGACTGGACCGATCAGTCGCTAACGATCCGCGCCCAGCAGCAAAACATCTCCGACGATCTGCCTCTCGACAAGTTGCGCACCAGTTACTCGCGCATCTCGACCTACGAAAACTGTGGGCTGCAGTACCTGTTTTCGGTCGTGCTCGGGCTCGACCCCGAGTCGAGCCACAACATGGCTTTCGGTTCGTGGATGCACAAGGTCTTCGAGGACATCGAGAACAAGAAGCTCGATGGGCCTGCTGCCTACAAGCTCTACGACGAGTTATTCGACCCGACGGTGTTCCCCAACAAGGCCGTCGCACGCCAGTTCTACCGGGACGGTCAGGTGATGATCGAGCGCTATGGCACCTTTCTGAAGCCGGGCAAAGCCGCGCGGGCCGAGTCGAAGTTCGAGGTCTTTCTAGATGGCCACAAGATCACCGGCCGCATCGACCGGATCGACAACCTGAATGGCAACTTGATCATCTCTGACTACAAGACATCGTCGAACGCCATCGGTTGGGACGACGCCAAGAAGTCGCTACAGCTGGCGATCTACTACCTCGCGGCCAAGAGCGACCCCGACATCGTGGCTCTCGGATCGCCGAAGTTCATGAAGCTTCTGTATCCCAAGCTTTCGATCACCCGCGGCGAGGTCGCCAATCGGTGCCAAACCCCCGAGCAAGCTGAAGAAGCCTTGAAGGTTCTTCCGGACTTGATCGCGGGGGTGCTTGCCGAGGATTTCCGACCCGATCCCGAAGCGGACTGCACCTGGTGCAAGTTCAAGCCGTTGTGCCCGCTGTGGGCCGAAGGCAAGGAGCTACCTGCATGAGCGCTCTCGATCCGCGCGACTCTGCCGCGATCCGTGCCGCCCTCAAGGGCTTTAAGCCGAGCGACGAACAGTGGAAAGCGATCAGCCATCCGTTAGAACCGCTCTATCTGGTGGCGGGGGCCGGCTCGGGCAAGACCGCGGTGATGGCGGCTCGTATCGCGTGGGCTCTCGAGAACCATCCGTTCTCGCCGTCACAGGTATTGGGCTTGACGTTCACCAACAAAGCCGCCGCCGAACTTCTGGAACGAGTACGGCTTGCCCTCGCCGAGATCCACGATGAAAGTGGTGAAGACGTCTCGGTTTACACCTACAACGCATTCGCTGCGCAGATCGTTCGGGACTTCGGGGTCCTGGTGAACGTCGAACCGGGTGCAGGCCTTCTAACAGAGGCGCAACAGTGGCAGCTCGTGCTTTCCTGCATCGATGACTTGCCTCCCTTCGAGTCACTAGAGGTTCGATCCGCATACATCGTCCGGTGGACGCTGCAACTTGCCGGATCGGTCGCCGACCACATGTGTTCGTTGTCGGACATCGAGGCCGCGTCGGATCGGATCATGAGCTTGCAGAAGGTCGACGAGAAAGTTTTGCAGACGGCTGCGGAACGTAAGGAGCTCGTCCGTGCAGTGGCGGCCTACGTTTCTGCCAAGCAGAAGGCACAGAGGATCGACTTTGGCGACCAGATCACCAAGGCCGTCGAGATCCTCGAGGGTAATGACGAAGTCTGCCGCGGTTACCGCCAGCGCTACCCCTTTGTCCTATTGGACGAATATCAGGACACGAACGTCGCGCAGCGGCGGATGCTTCAGGCTTTGATCGGACCCGGCGGAGCTGTGACGGCGGTCGGTGATGCTCGTCAAGCGATATTCGCGTGGCGCGGAGCCACGATGTTCAATCTGATCAACTTCGCAAGCGACTTTCCGCGATCGGACGGCGTTTCTTACGACCCCGTCTCGCTTTCCGAGAACTATCGATCGGGATCCAACATCCTCGAGGTCGCAAATCACATCGTGAACGAGATCGATGCCTCGCGGCGACCCGGCGAACCGTTGAGTGCCCACGAATCGAATGGCAAAGGGAGCGTGGCCCTCGGGCTGTTCTCGGACGAAAACGCCGAATGCGCGTGGATCGCTGGGGAATGTGAGGCGCTGCACGACACGGTGACCTTCGATAAGCGGGATCCGGTGCAGTGGAAGGACATCGCGATCCTCGTGCGCCGCAAGGCAGCGATGGACATGCTCCTGCAAGCGCTGGAAGAGAAGGAGATCCCTGTCGAGGTCATCGGGCTCGGCGGTTTGCTGAAGACCCCCGAAGTGATCGAGATCGTCGCGTGGCTGCGAGCTCTCGAGACGAAGCCGGCCGCGAACCGCTGGCTCGGACGGATCTTGCTGGGGCCGCGCTGGCGCATCAACTATCGGGATCTGTCTTTGCTCGCCCGGTGGGCCGCCTCTCAGAATCATCAGCTTCGCCTATCCCTTGCCGGCGGGGACGAGGAAGCAGCACGCGACCTCGAACCGGGAGACGTTGGGTTCGCTCTCGTCGAGGCTCTCGACCATCTGGACGAGATCGAGCATCTGTCCGATGAGGCACGTCGTCGCCTAGCGGCTTTCGCGAAGCAGGTTGGGGCCTTACGCAGGAAGTCGAGCGCGCCCCTTCTCGAGCTGGTTCAGGAGATCATTCGTCAAACAGGGATCTTGGACGCGCTGGAATCATCACTGTCGCGTACCGCGGGAGCAGCCAAGCAGAACATCTCCAACTT
>JAXDJM010000107.1:0-9513 GCA_034665605.1 Actinomycetota bacterium
CCTTGGGCGGCAGCGGCACGGGCCTCTTCGATCGTCTTACCCTTCTCGACCTGACGATCGAGCCATGCAACCGGGGTGAGGCTGAGGCGGCCTTGCCTGTCGATGTCGGTGACCTCGACTTCGATCCGGTCGCCGACGTTGACGGCGTCTTCGACCCGCTCGATGCGAGCTTCGCCCAGCTTCGAGATATGAACCAGGCCGTCGCGTCCCGGAGCGATATTGACGAACGCACCGAAGGTCGTTGTCTTGACCACGGTGCCGTCGACCCGCTCGCCCACCTCGGGCATGCGGGGGTTCACGGTCTCCTCGATCAGTCGAGCTGCTCGCTCGGCAGACTCCTGATCGGTGGAACCGATCCGGATCGTGCCGTCGTCGTCGATGTCGATCTCGACGCCGGTCGTCTGGGTGATCATGTTGATGTTCTTGCCCTTGGGACCGATCACTTCGCCGATCTTGTCGATGGGGACCTTTATCGCGAGCACGCGCGGCGCGCTCTCTGCGAGCTCGCTGTGCGGTGACGAGATCGTCTTGTTCATCTCGCCGATGATGTGAAGGCGCGCCTTGCGCGCCGCCTGCAACGCGTCCCGCAAGACCTCCGCTGGGATGCCGGAGATCTTGGTGTCGAGTTGGAGTGCGGTCACAACACCTTCGGTTCCCGCGACCTTGAAGTCCATGTCGCCGAAGGCGTCCTCGTCCCCGAGGATGTCGGTGAGCGGCACGTATTTGCCGTCCTGTGCGATGAGACCCATGGCTACGCCGCCGACGTGGGTGCCTCCGCGCAACGGCACACCGGCGTCCATCAACGAAAGAGACGAACCGCACACCGATGCCATCGAGGTCGACCCGTTGGACGACATGATCTCCGACACCACGCGGATCGTGTAGGGGAACTCTTCTTTCGCCGGGATGACCGGCAGCAAGGCTTTTTCTGCGAGGGCGCCGTGGCCGATCTCGCGCCGCTTCGGCCCCCGCATGAACCCGGCCTCTCCGGTCGAGTACGGCGGGAAGTTGTAGTGATGCATGTACCGCTTGCGGTCTTCGGGAGACAGATCGTCGATCATCTGCTCCATCCGCTGCATGCCGAGCGTTGCGAGCGAGAGCGCTTGGGTCTCGCCGCGGGTGAACAAGCCCGAGCCATGAACGCGCGGGATGATCCCGATCTGGGTCCAGATGGGACGAACCTCATCCGTCTTACGACCATCTAGGCGCACGTTGTCGGAGATGACTCGAGCGCGAACCAGACGCTTGGTGAGCGACCTGAGGGCCGCGCGCACCTCGCCCTCGCGCTCGGGGAACTCGGTTGCGAGCTTCTCGGTGATCTGTGACGCGATCTCGTCCAAGCGCTTCTTGCGATCGGACTTGGTGGTGATAGCGATCGCCTCGGACACGGCAGCCGACGCCTCTTGGTCGACGCGCACGCCGACGTCCGACTGATAGTCGACGAACAGTGGGAAGTCGGGTGAGTCTCCGGACGTCGACCCCTTGGGCTTGCCCGCGGCTGCTGCAAGCTCCTCTTGTAAGGCGATCACTTCCGCGATCGGGCCTTTAGCGAATTCGATGCCGTCGGCCAACAGCTCCTCGTCGGGGGCGGTTGCGCCGGCCTCGATGAGCTCGAAGCAGCGGTCCGAAGCGCCGGCCTCGATCATCATGATGTCGATCTCGCCTGCGTCGTTCTTGCGTCCGGCGACGACGAGCTCGATCGTGGCGTCGTCCTGCGCGGCATACGTTGGGTTGGTAACCCACGAGCCGTCGATATGGGACACCCTCGTTGCGCCGATCGGACCTTCGAAGGGGATATCGGAAACCGATAGAGCCGCCGATGCTGCATTGACGGCCAATATGTCCATCGGGTTGGAGCCGTCCACGGCGAGCGCCGTCACCACGCAGTGGACCTCGTGGCGGAAGCCGTCCGGGAACGAGGGACGGATCGGACGATCGATCAAGCGCGCGGTCAAGATCGCTTTCTCGGACGCTCGACCTTCGCGCCTGAAGAATCCGCCGGGGATCTTTCCGGCCGCATACATGCGTTCTTCGACGTCTACGGTCAACGGAAAGAAGTCGGCATCCCCGCGGGGATTCGACGACGTAGCCGCCGCCATCACGGTTGTCTCGCCGACGGAAGCCAGAACGGCCCCCGACGCCTGGCCGGCAAGCCGGCCGCTCTCGAATCTGAAGATCTGATCGCCGATCTTTCTCTCGACGATCGTTGGTTCTGGTGTCATCTGCATCTGGTTCCTCCTTGTATTGGACAAGGAGAGAAGCCAGCCGGGTCAGTTGTCAGTGGTAAGCCCGCTCGGTTCGAAGAAAGGAACGAGCTTGCAACTGATAACCGACCTCGGGGTGGGCGGGATCCCAACCTGTGCCGGCCCTCTCCTGCTATCTAGGGTTTGAAGGGCGGCAGTCTCCTTTCCGCGAGCGGACTAACGTCGGAGCCCGAGTTTGGCGATGATCGAGCGATAACGCTCAACGTCCTCACGCCGTAGGTACTCGAGCAGCCGGCGACGACGGCCGACCATGCGCAGTAGTCCCCTACGGGAGTGGTGATCCTTGGAGTGGGTCTTCAGGTGATCGGTGAGGTCCGAGATGCGACGCGTGAGGACGGCGATCTGCACCTCAGGCGAACCGGTATCTCCGTCGGAGCGGGCGTTGTCGGTGATGATGCCCGTCTTGTCCTCTTTAAGCAGCGCCATGCGCGTGAATGCCTTCCATCTCTTTCAGGGTCGGGTCTTTCAGGGTCGCCTTGCAAGGCTTGCCCGCCTCGGGTGCTGCCGGCGAGTTGTGGGGCATCCTAGCATCGGTTGATGAAGGCCCGCGTGGCGCCCACGTCGGCTTCGATCTGCGCTATCAGGGCGTCGGTCGACTCGAACGCGAGCTCGTCTCGCAGGCGGTCCTCGAGAGTCACCCGCAATTGCTCGCCGTAGATGTCACCCGCGAAGTCCAGGAGAAAGGTCTCGACCCTCATCGGGGTCGTGTCGGGGTCGCCCCCGAAAGTGGGGTTGACCCCTACGTTCGTAGCGGCGCCGTACCAGTTGCTCGAGACGCGAGCTCGCCCTGCATAAACGCCTCGCAGCGGCGCGATGAGCTTCGGGTCGAGCGCCAGGTTGGCGGTCGGAAAACCGAGGGATGCGCCACGGTCGTCGCCGTGGATCACCACTCCGTCCAGGTCGAACGGCCGTCCCAACAGGCGAGCAGCGAGGGTCATGTCGCCCGCAGCAACGACGCCACGGGTCCGGCTGGACGACACGGGCTCGCCGTCCAGCGATGCGAGCTCCATCGCCGTTACCTCGAAGCCTCCCCTGGGAGCGAGCTCTGTGAGGAGATCGACGTTTCCCTTTGCCTTGTGCCCGAACCTCCACCTGCTTCCGGAAACGATGTGACGCATGCCGATGCCGCGGACGAGGATCTCATCGACGAATCGCTCCGCCGGAACCTGAGACAACTCTTTGTCGAACACGAGGACGATCAATCGATCGAGACCGGTCTCGCTCAGAAGCTCGAGCTTGCGCTCTTGGGTCGACAGCATCGGGGGGGCCTTGTCGGGCCGAAGGGTCATCGCCGGATGCCGGTCCCATGTCACGCCGACCGCCCGGCGACCGGTCGCGCGTGCGATAGAGATCGTCTCTGCGATCAGAGCGCGGTGGCCGAGGTGCACGCCGTCGAAGGTGCCGACCGTTACAACCGCACCCTCGGCCGCGGGCGTCAACGCCTCCCGGCCCACGACGATCTCCATGGTCATGTCGCAACGACCCTTTCGGCAACCAGAGCATCTCCGCGTCGCCTGTAAACCGCGAGCAGACGCGCTCCTCTGGTTACGGCGACGACCTCGTCGTCCGCGGTGTCGTCGACAACCTCGAGGCGGCGTCCGTGCGATACGGAAGCGGCTGCCTCTTCGTCGACCTCGACGCGCCTCATATCTCCAACGACGTCCACCAGAGGTCTCATCTTCTCGATCGACACATCGTCCAGGGCGATCGCATCCTCCAAGGTAAAACCGCCCGAAGCCGTGCGGCGCAGGTGCGTGAGGTGCGCCCCACAACCGAGCCGGGCGCCGATGTCGTTCACAAGCGTTCGGATGTACGTGCCGCCAGAACATTCGACGTCGAAGGTCGCTTGTGGCCGGGGACCGTCGGTCCACGACTCGAGAGTCAGCGAATAGACGTGGACGGGTCGCGCCGCACGCTCGACCTCTTCTCCCCGTCGAGCCTTGCGGTAGAGACGCTCACCGTCGACCTTGACTGCCGACACCATCGGCGGTATCTGGGAGATGTCTCCTACGAACTCGGCGAGCACGGCTTCAAGGTCCCCGCGGGTTGTCGACACATCGCGTTCTTGGAGCACGTCCCCCGACGCGTCCTGCGTGGACGTTGTCACGCCGAACAGGGCAGTTCCGTGATAGCTCTTCGGCGCCGATTGCGAGTACGCGAGCAAGCGGGTTGCCTTTCCAACTCCCACCACGAGGACTCCGGTTGCATCGGGATCGAGCGTGCCACCGTGACCGACCTTCTTGGTGTGAAGTTTTTTGCGAACGTGGTCCACGACGTCGTGCGACGTCATCCCCGGTGGCTTGTCTATTACGAGGAGACCGTCGGGTCCGGTGCTATCCGGCACCGAGTTCCGCTCTGATGTCGGCGATCGCAGCATCTCGATCATCGGCCGTGAATCCTGCAGCGAGTTCGTGACCACCCCCACCATGAGCCCGCGCTATCGCTCCCACGCTCGGGCCCTTGGATCGAAGGCTCACGCGCCAGCGGCCGTCGTCTTGCTCTTTGAACATGACGGTGACGTCGGCGGCACGCGTCGAGCGCACCATGTCGACGAGCTTGTCGGTCTCATCCATGCCGACGTCGAACTCCTTGAGATCGGCTTGGGTGATCCACGAGCACACGAGCCGCTCGTTCTCGAACAGCGTGGCGCGCTCTAGCACTCGTCCCAAAAGTTTCAGATATCCGAACGGGGCCGACTCGAAAACCTCGAGCGCGATGCCCGGCGCGTCGACGCCGTACGAAAGCAGGTCGGCCGCGAGCCGCAACGTCTCGGGTCGCGAGTTCGAGTACTGGAAGCGTCCGGTGTCGGTCACGACGCCTACGTAGAGGCACGTCGCGATATCGAGGTCGACCTTCACCCCCAGCCGCTGCAACAGGGTCGCAACCAGCTCTGCCGTCGACGATGCCGAAGGGTCGACGTAGTTGAGCGTGCCGAATTCGCTGTTGCCCGGGTGGTGATCGATGTTTATCAAGGTCGGCGCCGAGATCGCCTTTTTCTCGAGGTCGCCAAGGCGCTCGGCGTCACCGCAGTCGAGTGCGAGAAATGTGTCCACGGTGGGAAGGGCATCGACTTCGCATAAAGCGTCGCCACCGGGCAAGAATCGATACGCATCGGGCAGGTCGACGTTCGATGCACTCCACGTCGGGTGGGTCTTTTTGCCCAGCTGCGACAGTCCCAGGTGCGCTGCTAGAAGGGAGCCGAGCGCGTCACCATCGGGATTGACGTGGCACGCGATCGCTATCCGATCCGCGCCCTGAAGGGCATTCACGATGCCATCCCAGTCGAGCGTGCTCACCGGTCGCCGTCCTCGCCCTCTTCGTCGTGCAGCTTGCGCATCAACTCCTCCAAACGCTGTGCATGCTCGGGGGTGTCGTCCAGCTCGAACACGAGGTCGGGAACGTACTTCATCTTCATCTCGTGGCCCATCTCGGCGCGTAGGTGGGGGGCCGCGCTCTGGAGACCGCGCATCGTCGTCTCGACCTCCTCCGGAGAACCGAGGACGCTGACGAAAGCTCGGATGTGGCGTAGATCCGGCGTCACCCTTACCGCACCGACGGTGACGAAGCCGATGCGGGGATCTTTGAGCTGCTGGATGAGCTCGCCGAGAACGCGCCGGGCAAGCTTCTGCACTCTCTGGGTTCGCTGACTCACAGATCGTCCTCCGAGTACACGTCAATCGACCGGCCGCTTACCTCCGCGCCGTCGATCGCCGACCGGGTTACCGCGCGATCTATCTCGTTCATCACCTTCACGCACTGCGAACTCGATCCGGACACGCACGTCACCCCGATGGCGGCCCGCTGCCAGAGATCCTGGAAGTCGACCTCTGCGATGGACACGTTGTAACGCTTGCGGATCCCGTCGATCACCGAACGTAGGACCTGACGCTTGTCCTTCAACGACGTGCTCGCGGGGATGAATAGCTCGAACCGAGCTACGCCGATGAACATCTAGTGCTTCGTCCAGTGATGTTGGCGAGGTTCGATCTAGCGAGCCACCTCTTGGATCTCGAAGGCTTGGATGAGGTCACCCTCTTTGATGTCTTGGTAGCCCTCGAGTCCGATCCCACATTCGAAACCGGCCGCTACTTCGCGCACGTCGTCTTTGAATCGCCGGAGCGAGCCGATCGTCGATTCGTAGATGACCGTCCCGTCGCGGACGAGCCGGGCGCTGGCGTTTCGGCGGATCGTGCCCTCGAGCACCATGCAACCCGCGACGACTCCGAGCCTTGGGACCCGGAACGTGGCGCGGACTTCGGCTTGACCGGTCGGCACCTCGCGCGTCTCCGGCCCCAGCAAGCCGCGGGCCGCGTTCTCGATGTCCTGAACGGCCTGATAGATCACGCGGTAGGTACGGATATCGACGCCGGCTTCTTCGGCGAGCGTCCGCGCCTGAACGTTGGGCACGACGTTGAATCCGATAACGATCGCGTCCGATGCCTGTGCGAGCGTCACGTCGTTCTCGGTGATGCCACCGGCCCCCTTGCGCAACACGTTCACTTTGACGAGCGATTGGTCGAGCTTCGCGAGTTGGTCGTCGAGCGCTTCGACCGACCCCTGGGCATCCGCCTTAATGAGGACGTTGAGCTCGGGAGCCTCGCCCTCGCGCGTCTGGGCCAGCAACGTTTCCAGGGATACCCCGCCGCCGCTGACCATCTGGGCAACGCGCCGGTGGTGCTCGCGTCCGGCCGCAACGTCACGCGCTTCTTTCTCGTCGTCCAGGGAGCGGAAGTCGTCGCCGGCTTCGGGCAGCGACTGCCAGCCGAGCACCTGCGCGGGCTGGCCGGGCAACGCCCGCTCGACCTCGCCGCCTTTGTCGTCGAACATCGCACGTACCCGGCCCCACGCAGCGCCGGCCAACAGAGGATCGCCCTGGTAAAGGCTCCCCTTCTTGACCAGAACCGTGGCGACCGGCCCACGTCCCTTGTCTAGATGGGCCTCGATCACGCTTCCCCGCGCATGCGCGTCGGCGTTCGCCTTAAGGTCGAGTTGCACGTCGGCAGTTAGAAGGATCATCTCGATCAACGAGTCGAGGCCCGTTCCCTGCTTGGCCGAGACGTCGACAAAGATCGTCTCGCCCCCCCATTCCTCGGGAAGCAAGCCGCGGTCGGAAAGCTGCTGGCGAACGCGCGTCGGATCGGCCTCGGGCTTATCGACCTTGTTGACTGCGACAACGATCGGTACTTTCGCCGCGCTGGCGTGGTCGATCGCCTCGATCGTCTGCGGCATGACGCCGTCGTCGGCCGCCACCACGAGAACGGCGATGTCGGTGACCTGCGCGCCGCGAGCACGCATCGCAGTGAACGCCGCGTGCCCCGGAGTGTCGATGAAAGTGACGTCCCGGCCGTCGTAATGCACCTGGTACGCACCGATGTGCTGGGTGATCCCACCGGCCTCTCCACCTGCAACGTCGGTCTTGCGGATCGCGTCCAGGATGGCAGTTTTCCCGTGGTCGACGTGGCCCATCACGGTTACGACGGGAGCGCGGGTGATGATCTCGCCGCCCTCTTCGTCATCGTCTTCGTCGGCGTCGTCTTCTTCAGCTTCCTCGAGAGCCGGATCGACGACCTCGGCCTTGATGCCGAGATCCTCGGCAACGAGCAACACCGCGTCGTCGGACAGCGATTGCGTGACGGTGACCATCTCGCCGAGGCCGAGAAGGACCTTCACGATGTCCGCGGCCGAGCGACCGAGCTTCTCCGCAAGCTCCTGCGCCGTGATCCCGCGATGCACCTTGACGACGGCTCCGCCGAGTGCGGAATCGGGAGTCTCGACGGCTCCGCCGAGTGTCGAATCGGGAGTCTCATCTTCGGGTGCGACGAGCGGCGCGGCTTCGGCCGCGGGCTCCGGCGCGGGTGTGACCACTGCCGAGTTGGCGGCAGCAGGCGTGGACGTGGGGGCAGGCTCCGCCGGCTTGGACTTGACGGGCTTCGGCGTTGTGGGCTTGGTGGACTTGGGTGCTGCGGACTTGGGTGCGGCGGCCTTCGCTGCGGGCTTCGGGGCTGCGGTCCTCGCTGCGGGCTTCGGGGCTGCTGCCGGCGGTGACGCTTGTGCGGGGGCCGCGCCGTTACCCATCTCCGACCGGACGCGATCCGCAAGCGCCTCGTCGATCGTGGACGAGTGGCTCTTCACAGGATTCCCGATCGTCTCGAGGTACGCGAGAACCTCTTTGGACGTCACGCCCAATTCCTTCGCTACCTCGTGAACCCGTGGCTTAGCCATCCGCTTCCTTTTCCTGTTCGACTTCCAGCAACAATCGTTCGGCCAGATCCTCGGGGACCGAGCCTCCCCTTAGGCGGCGTGCGAATGCTCCCGCCCCCACGGCCCTTTCTATGCAGCTTGCATCCCGGCACACGTAGGCGCCTCGCCCACTGCGACCCGGTCCGGTGTCCAACTCGATGGAACCGTCGGGGGCCACTGCGACCCGTAGCAGATCCTGCTGGGGGCGCCTCGTCCGGCACGCGACGCAACTGCGGACCGGACGATCCAAGGTCATTCTATTCGGCCGGCTGTGGTTGCTCCTGGGGCGCTTCGGCGTCCTCGGCCGGCGTGGGCTCCGCGTCCTTGCGCATCTGCGATTCCGACTTGATGTCGACCCGCAACCCGGTCAGACGCGCGGCCAGCCGAGCGTTCTGCCCCTCCTTGCCGATGGCCAAAGACAGTTGGTAATCGGGAACGATGACCAGGGCCGTGTCCCCGCCGGGTTCGACCCGCACTTCTTTGACCTTCGCGGGCGATAGGGCGTTCGCAACGAACTCTCGAGGGTCGTCGGTCCACTTGATGATGTCGATCTTCTCGCCCCGGAGCTCGTTCATCACCATTCGCACGCGAGCCCCCTTCGAGCCGACACATGCACCCACCGGATCGACGTTGGGGTCGTTGCTGGACACCGCGATCTTCGAGCGGTGGCCGGGCTCGCGAGCGACGGCTTTGATCTCGACGACGCCGTCGAGGATCTCTGGCACTTCGAGCTCGAAAAGCCGCTTGATCAAACCAGGGTGAGTGCGCGACACGATGATCTGGGGGCCGCGCGCAGATTTGCGTACCTCGACGATGTACGCCTTGAGTCGCGCCCCGTGCTCGTAGTGCTCGTGCGGGATCTGTTCCGACGGCGGCATCAGTGCTTCGGTTTTACCGAGGTCCAGGATCGTGTATCGGTGGTCCTGCTGCTGCACGATCCCCGTGACGATGTCGCCTTCTCTTCCGGAGTATTCGCCGAACGTTATGTCGCGTTCGGCCTCGCGCAGCC
>JAXDJM010000108.1:0-3335 GCA_034665605.1 Actinomycetota bacterium
TATCTGATCGGCGCGATCCCGTTCGCGAACCTGTTCGCGCACAAGACCCACGGCGTCGATCTGCGCACGGTCGGGACCAAAACGGTTTCGGGAACCTCGCTCTACAACGTCGCCGGCTTCGGCCCCCTCGCGATCTCCGGCGTGCTTGATCTGTGTAAGGGAGCCGCCGCCGTGTTGCTCGCCGGGCGCTTCGATCATCCGGTCACTGCCGCTCTCGCCGCGGCGGCGGCGGTCGCGGGTCACAACTGGTCGCCGTTCATCGGCGGAGCCGGGGGCCGTGGTGTCGGCGTGTCCCTGGGAGCGAGCGCGGCATATATGTGGCCGGGCACGGTCGTGCTCGGTAGTGGTCTCGCGGTCGGACGGCTTGCAAGCCGGACGGGGATCGGGTGTTTCGTCGCACAGGTCGCGATCGCGCCCGTCCTCGGCATGATCTACGGGGGCAAGGGACTGTTGTTCGGCCTGTGTCTGACGATCCCGATGCTCGTCAAGAGAGTGCTCGGAAACGAAGCTCCGGCGCGGCGGGACGGTCGCATGTATCTGTCTCGTTTGCTTTTCGATCGCGACGCCTTGAGCTCATCGATGCCTGAAGGCGACCGGGCGTAAGTGGCGCTTCCCTCGGTTCTGAAGAAAGACGGCTTCGTCAAGCTATTCGTCGGTCAGGGCGTCTCGTCGCTCGGCGACTGGATGGCAACCGTTGCGTTCATCGCGGTCACTCATGCGGTGACCAAGTCGACGACCGCGATCGGCGGGATCCTCGTGCTGCGATTGCTTCCCGGCGCGGTCGCGGGCCCGCTGGCCGGACGCGCCGCGCAGCGATTCGGCTATCGCAAGACGATGCTTGCAATGGACCTGGCGCGCGCCGCGATGATCGCCGTCGTTCCGCTCGTGTTCGCGCTGTGGTGGGTCTATCTGTGGGCATTCATGATCGAGGTCGCAGGCTTGTTGTTCTTGCCGGCGCGCGACTCGTCGATCCCCGAGCTCGTCGATCAGAAGGATGCACCGGTCGCGAACAGCTTCATCCTGGGATCGTCGTACGGCACGATCCCATTGGGGGCCGGGATGTTCGCGCTGTTCTTCGCCCTGCCTGCGATGCACATATCGACGCTTCCGTCGCACCGTTTCGCATTGGTCTTCTGGGCCGACGCGCTGACGTTCCTCGTGTCGTTCGAGTTCATCAGACGGATCAACGAGCTGCGCGGCAAGTCCCCCGATTTCGAGGACGAAACCGGCCACTCCCCCGCGTTCCACGAGGCTTTTCGGATCCCCTTGGTGCGGGCGGTGCTACCGGCGACCGGAGCGATCGTGCTGGGGCTCGGCGCCCTGTTCTCTTTGGGGATCGTGTTCGTCGAGAACGTTCTGGGCGCGTCGCAAACACAGTTCGGGATCCTGATCGCGCTATTCGGCGTGGGCGCGATGGCGGGGCTTGGTCTCACGCGCTTCCGGCCCGACAACCGGCTCGCGGATATGCGGCTCGGTGTGATGCTGTGCGGCTCGATGATCATCGTCGTAGGCCTTGCGCCCTCGGTGCTACTCGCGTTCCTGGGTGCGATCGGGTTCGGTGCCGGCGTGTCCTACGCGCTTACTTCGGGCATGACGTACCTGCAGCAATCGCTGCGCGGCGAGGAGCGGGTGCTCGCCTTCACCGCGTTCCACATCTTGATCAGAGCGGGCCTGGGCCTCGGCGCCATCGGCGCGGGCATCGCCGGTCAGCTCGTCGGTGCCGTGAACTGGCCTTTGGTGGGATCGCTCGAGCCGGCACGCGTCGTGCTGTCGTGCTCGGGCGCGCTCGTCGTTTTGAGTGCGTACGCCGTGCAGCACCCATCGGAACAGAAGCAAACGACCACGGCATGACCTCTGTGCAGTTTTCCTCTGCAAACTCCGCGCTTTCCGCGGTCTGTGCAGAAGAAAAGCGTGGGAGGGGGGCGTGACCGTCGCGATCCTCACGGACTCGACGGCCGCGCTGCCCGCCGACCTGGCTGCGGCCAACACCATCACCGTCGTTCCGATCTGGCTCACCGTCGGGGGCCACGCTTATAAGGACGGAACGCTCGACCAGAACGAGTTGATCGCGCGCTTCGACGAAGGGATCTCGACGTCGGGCCCCAGCGCCGGCGAGTTCGAAGAGGCGATCGGCTCCGCGATCGGTACGGATGGTGCGGTGTTGCTCACCGTGTCGGGCGACTTCAGCGCGACGGTAAGTGCCGCCCGCGTCGCAGCCGGTGCTTTCGAGGGCAAAGTCAGGGTGGTCGACACGAAGATGGTCGCCGCAGCCCAAGCTCTCGTCGTGCTCGCAGCCGCGTCTGCCGCGCAACGGGGTGCGTCGTTGGAGGAGGTCGAAGCGGCGGCGATCCAAGCAACCACAGAGGTTCAGCTCGTCGCGACGCTCGATACCCTCGACTACCTCGTCAAGAGCGGACGGATACCCGGTGTTGCCGGCTGGGTCGGAAAGCGAACCGGCTTGCGACCGCTGGTCGAATTCAGCAGCGGCAAGATCCATCCGCTGAGACCGGCGTTCACGAGAGAGGCGGCGCTCACGAGGGTCATCTCACGGTGGAACAAGTCGCGGGTCGAAGGGGCGCGTCTGCACGTGGCCGCGTTGCACGCGCTCGACGAACCGACCGCGCAGAAGCTGCTCTCGGAAGTGCGTTCGAGGGTCGAGCCCACAACTTCGTTCGTCTCCGAGTTCGGCCCTGCGATGGTCGCTTACACCGGGCCGGGAGTTGTCGGTCTCGCGTGGCGCTGGGAACCTGATTCGTGATCGACGGTCAAGATCCCCTCGACGGGGCAAACCTGAAGCAGATCTTTTCTACGTACCGCGATGTCTTGGACGAGCACCGCGATTTCCTCAACAGCGTCAACGTCTACCCCGTGGCCGACGGCGACACCGGCACCAACATGCTCGTCACGATCCGCGCGGCCCTCGACGCGGCGGCTCACACTGAAGACCTTGCCGGCGTCGCGAGCAAGCTGGCGCACGGCGCAGTCATGGGGGGCCGCGGCAACTCCGGCATCATCCTGTCGCAGATCGTCAAGGGGATGATGGAGATCGTCGCGGCCGCACCGTCGGTGGGACCGGGTGAATTCGTCGAAGGTCTCGATCGCGCGAGGTCTCTCGCCTACGACGCGGTCGCCGATCCGGTCGAAGGAACGATCCTCAGCGCGGTGAGCGCAGCCGCATCCGGCGCACGCGTTGCTCTCAACGAATCCCCGTCCCTCACCGAGGTCGTCGACGCAGCACATCGCGCGGCCAATGACGCGGTCACGGCAACGACGGGTCAGCTCGAGCAGCTCACGCGGGCCGGAGTGGTCGACGGCGGTGCAAAAGGCTTCGCGCT
>JAXDJM010000109.1:0-3829 GCA_034665605.1 Actinomycetota bacterium
TCGCGCAGAAGGGCGGTCGCAAGACGGCGCTCGCGTTCGGGCCGTATCTAGCGCTCGGGACGGTGGTAGCGATATTCGTAGGGCAGCGCTTGCTCGACGGTTACCTGAACCTAATCTCGTAGATCGATCACCAGGCGCAGATCATCGGGAGCCGATCGCTCCCTCTGTTCGACCACATCGCTGAAGTGTTGCGTCGCGAAGTCGGTCAGGCGCGACTCGGGTTGCACGTGAAGCTTGCGCCGGATGCGCGCCTTGTGGCTGCGCACCGTTCCTGCCTTGATCCCCATGCGCTCCGCGATGTCTTGCTCGGTGCGGCGCCTGACGAGGTGGCCCACGATCGCCCACTCCCTGTCGGTCAGCTCTTCCGACAAAGCTTGTGGGTTGATCCCGTGCCGTCGCGGATCGTCTCCGCGCCACGCCCGGTCACCCCCCGATTCCTGGGCGCGGCTCAACGCGAGTTTCGCCTTCGAAACGACGTCCTGGGCAATGTGGCCGGGAGCAACCTCGGCGACACCGATAGAGACCGTGACCCGGGGTCGCCCGCTCGAGTCGGCTATCACGGAGCGGCATCGCTCTGCAGCGATGCACGCGCCCGGCGTGTCGGTGCCCGGAAGGATCATGACGAACTCGTCGGATCGGTAGCGGAACAACTCGTTGGGCGCCCTCGTCGTGGCCCTCAGAGCCCTTGCTACGTCCAGAAGCACGCGATCGCCCGCGTCCGTGCCGAGCGCGTGGTTGATCCGTTCCATCCCGTCGATGTCAACGAGCATGAGCGACAGCGGTGACCGAGTCTCGGCGCAACGCCGCAGCTGCATATCAAGTCGTTTCTCGAACGCGGCGACCCCCGACAATTGGGTTGTGCCGTCGATCATCGAGCGCGCCGGGACTGGTCTTGAGGCATCGACTAACGATGACCCCCGAAGCTCGCAAGCGGAATAAACCGAATGGGTCAATTTCTGCTAGTCACAGGGGCGAGGAGAGGCTCCAGAACTACATCGCCGCGGCCTTACCATGGGGGAATGGATGATTTCGAAGAACAGCCTCCGCTTGATGACGACGAGAGAGAGCTGCTGCGGCAGGATCTCATCGACGTCCAGGTTCTGCGCGAGGTGCTCGGCCCAAAAGGGATAAAAGGGGCGGTCTTCTATTGCCCCGACTGCGACGAGGATCACTTCCTCGGTTGGGATCTTCTCGCCGGCAATCTTGAGGAGCTCTTGAACGAAGGCGAGTCTCCCGTTCACGAGCCCGCCTTCGACCCCGACCCGAACGATTACGTGTCGTGGGATTACGCACGCGGTTTCCTCGATGGATACGAGTCGTTCGGCAGCGAGTTGCGTGAGCAAGATCGCGAGCAGGATCAGAACTGATGGCGCGAGTTATCGCGTTCGCGAACCAGAAAGGCGGCGTCGCCAAGACCACCACCACCCTGTCGATCGGCGTAGCGCTCGCCGAGCAAGGAAAACGCGTGCTCGCGATCGATCTCGACCCTCAGGGAGCTCTCACTTATTCGATGGGGGTCGATCCCGATGAGATCGAGGAGACCGTCAACGACGTCTTGATCCGCCGGCTCCCCATCGAAAAAGTGATCGTGTCGCGCGAGGTCGATCTGGTTCCCGCCAACATCGATCTTGCGGGAGCCGAAGCCGTCCTTTTGGCGAAGACCGGCCGCGAGTATGCGCTCGAGCGCGCGCTACGGGACATCACCGGCCATTACGACTACATCGTCATCGATTGCCCGCCGTCGCTCGGGATCCTTACGATCAATGGCCTGACCGCGGCGCAGGAAGTCATCATCCCGTTGCAGTGCGAGGCTCTGTCGCACCGAGGTGTCGGGCAGCTCATCGAAACGCTCGTCGATATCAGGCACTTCACGAATCCGCACCTCGAGATCACCGGAGTGATCCCGACGATGTACGACGGGCGCTCGCGCCACGCCAGAGAGGTGCTTGCCGATGTCGGAACCCGATACGGGATCCGGGTGCTCGAGCCTCCGGTCAAGAAATCGATCCGGTTCGCAGAGGCCACGCAAGCCGGTCGATCGCTGTTGAGCTTTGCACCGACCCATCCGGGGGCCGAGGCGTACAGGGCGATCGCACGGGTGATCGACAACGGCGAGGCGGCATGACGGCTGCCGATCCCGATATCCCTACACGCCACATCCTCTATTCGAAGACCGAGAAGAAGAGCTTCACCTGCACCGTGGAGTGCTCGTCGTGCCGTGAGGAGACGCGCGTCAACTACCTCGAGCTGGCCGCTCTGATGTGGCCGGTCAATTTCCACCTTCCGTTGGTGCGCTATCACTGGTCCTGGTTCCGCTGCCCGGCGTGCGGGACCCGGACGTGGCTGCGCGTTCACCTCGACCGTTAGGGCGTCGGTCGCTCGGGTAGAGTCCTTTCGAACCGGGCGAGTCATCTACTCACTACTGCGGGAGGTTCACCCCGATGGCATCCAAGACTTCGAAGCAGGTCGATCAAGCGAAGAAGCAACTGAGCGCCGCCGCCAAGAATCTGAGCAAAGCATCGAAGAAAGCGGTCGGCACGGCTCAGAAAACTGCACGCGAAGTGGCGAAGACGCGCGATGCGAAGCAGGCGCGCAAGCAGGCGAAGGTTGCCGGCGAGGCCGTGAAGAAGGCCGCGGGGGCCGCAAAAAAGCTCGCAGAGACCGCGCTGAAAGAGGGACGTTCGAGCGCGAAGACACTTGGTAAGTCCAAAGAGGTGAAGAACCTGAAGGCGTCGGCCAAAAAGGCAGCGACGTCGACACGCAAGGCAGCGGCCGCTACGACAAAAGAGGCCCGGGCGCGCGGCAGCAAGGCTGCCAAGGAAGCCCAGAAGCGCGCTGCGGCCGGTCGCAAGAAGGCGACCGCGGCGAAGAAGAAGGTCGGTTAGAGCTTTCTCTTTTTGGTCCGTTGGGCGTTTGGGTTGAGGAACCAAACGCCTGATTTCGACGTTCTAAATGCTTAGAGACGGCATTTAGGAGCCGATAATCCAGTCATGAACGGACCAAGCAACAGGCAGCCATCCCGAGCCCAGTGGCTCAGGCGCCTCGCCATGCGCCGGCACGATCGCGTTGCGTTCGTGTTCTCCGGGGGCGGGCCCTTGGCAGCCATGCAGGTCGGGGCTGCACGGGCATTGTTGGAGCGGGGGATCAAACCCGATCTGGTGGTTGGGACTTCGGCCGGCGCGCTCAACGCCACCTTCACTGCATTCCATCCAACGGTCGAGGGATCGCGCGATCTGGAACGCGTGTGGTCGGGCCTCACCGATCAAGAGATGTTCCCCGGTGGACGCTTCAAGGCGTCGTGGGCCCGAATGGTAGTTCGCGGCAACCGGGTGTTCGAGAACTCCGGTCTGAAAAAGGTCATCGAACACAATCTGCCCGGCGCGAGGTTCGAGGATTCGCAGATCCCTCTCGCGATCGTCGCGACCGAGCTCGAAACGGGCAACGAGAAGTTGTTCACCAGCGGCGGCCTGCTACAGCCGCTACTTGCGTCGGCCGCTCTTCCCAGCGTGTTCCCCCCGATCACGATCGACGGCACCGTTTACATCGATGGGGGCGTGGCGAACAACGTGCCGATAGCTCCCGCCGTGGCGCTCGGGGCCAAGACGTTGTACGTGATGGACGCGACCTCGCACAGCCACCAGCGAAGGCCGTTGGAACGTCCGATGGACTACCTGTTGCACGCGTTCACGCTCGCTCGTTCGCAGCGTTTGGGGATCGACCTTGCAGCGTTCTCCGAGAAAGTGAGGATCGAGATGGTCCCACTTACCGGGATCGGGGAGTACATCCCGTTCGCATCGATGAGCTATAGCAAGCGATTGATCGAATCGGG